>NZ_JBYCLG010000030.1:0-11815 GCF_057473785.1 Mycobacterium sp. TH-M103 | reverse complement strand
GAAGCCGGTCGGCTTCGGCCAGCCGATCGACCACCCGGACCTGCCGGCGATGGCCGCGAAGGGGACGGCCATCTTCGGCGAGGCCGTCCGGCTGGTCGGCGACGCCCTGGGCGTCGAACTCGACGAGGTGCGCTGCGTGGCCGAGTTCGCACAGACCACCGCCGATTTGGAGATGGCGTCCTGGACCATCCCCGCGGGCTGTGTCGCGGGGGTCTACATCAGCTGGCAGGGGATCGTGGGCGACAACGCCGTGATCGACCTGAACGTGCGCTGGCGCAAGGGCCAGACGCTCGAGCCGGACTGGAAGATCGAGCAGGACGGCTGGGTGATCCAGATCGACGGGCAGCCGACGGTGACCACCAAGGTCGGCTTCCTGCCGCCGCCGTACTTCCAGGCGACCACGATCGAGGAGTTCATGGACCTCGGCCACATCATGACCGCGATGCCCGCCATCAACGCGATCCCGGCCGTCGTCGCCGCGGCGCCGGGGATCGCGACCTACACCGATCTCCCGCTCACGCTGCCCCGCGGCAACGTGCCCAAGGCGTCGGTGTAACCGGCGCCCAGCCCGGGCACCTGCAGCGGCCCGCGATGCCGGGCCGCCTCGACGGCGTTGCGCAACGGGCCGGCCAGCCCCGCGAAGGACCCCATGTCGAACAGCAACGGCGTCAGCAGCCGGCCCGGACAGCAACCAGCCGTAGGTCAGCGCGTGGTAGGCCTGCACACCGCGCAGGTGGTCGACGGGTGCGGCGGCCAGGCGCTCCTCCATCAGCAGGTGGTCCATCAGCTCGGTCTTGGTGACGCCACGCAGGTGCGACAACCCGGACCGGTGCCGCAGGACGTCGCGAACGGTGATGTCGCCCTTGCCGTTCGCGCCGAACTCGGGCCAGTACGCGGCGACGGGTTCGTCGTAGGACAGCAGCCCGCGGTCGGCCAGCCGGTGCATCACCGTAGAGGCGACACCCTTGGTGGCCGAGAACCGAAGAAGAGTTGGGCGAACAGTTTGACGACGTTGCCGAAATGCGGGTCTGCGGCACCGGATACACCGCGGGGCAGGCCGTCGGCGCTCGCCAGCAGCTCCGGTGCGGTCATCGGCGTTCGTCCGGCGGCTCATCGGTCGCCGGCGGGGCCGCGGGCGAGTCCTTCAACCACTTCCGCAGCCGGAGCAGCTGGTTGGCCACCATGCCGAGGGCGAGCAGTATCACGCCGGCGAGGATCGCCACGACGATTGCGGTGCTCACGAAGTCCATGGTGACAGGCCGGACCGGGTTTCAACATGGCCCGCGGCGGGGTAAATGCCCGACCATGAGCGCCGAAGACAAAATCAAGAACAAGATCGAGGATCTGGGCGGCCGGGCCAAGGAGGCCATCGGCAAGGTGACCGGGAACGAGGACACCCGTAACGAGGGCAGGGCCGACCAGGCCAAGTCGAGCCTGAAAGACGCGGGTGAGAAAGTGAAGGATGCCTTCAAGAAATAGCGTCGGGCTGGCGGTGGCCGTCGCGATCACGGCCGCCCCGCTGTGCTTCCCCGCACCCCCGGCGGCCGCCGGAGCGTGCCCCGACGTCGAGGTGGTCTTCGCCCGGGGCTCCGGGGAGCCGCCCGGGCTGGGCGGGGTCGGACGGTCGTTCGTCGACGCGCTGCGCCCGCAGCTCGGCACGCGGACGGTGGGCGTCTACGCGGTCAACTACCCGGCAAGTACCGACTTCTCCAACCCCGACTTCCCGGACAAGTTCATCGAGGGGGTCCGCGACGCGAGCACCCACGTCGAGGCCACGGCGGCCAACTGCCCCAACACCAAGGAAGTGCTGGGCGGATACTCCCAGGGTGCGGCGGTGGCCGGGTTCGTCACCTCGGCGTCGGTGCCGCCCGGCGTCCCGACCGCCGAGGTACCCAAGCCGATGCCGCCGCAGGTCGCCAACCACGTCGGGGCGGTCACCATGTTCGGGACGCCCTCGGATCAGTTCATGGAGCAGTACGGGGCGCCGGTGATCGTGATCGGGCCGCTGTACCGGCCGAAAACCATCGAGCTGTGCGCGCAGGGCGATTCGGTCTGCGGCGACGGCAGCAATCCCGCGGCCCACATGTCCTACACGGTGAACGGCATGGTGGAGCAGGCCGCCCACTTCGCCGCGGGCCACCTGTAGTCCCATGCACGTACTGGTCACGGGCGGAACGGGTTTCGTCGGCGGATGGACCGCCAAGGCCGTCGCCGACGCCGGGCACTCCATTCGGTTCCTGGTCCGCACCCCCGAAAAGCTGCAGACGACCGTCGCCCGGCTGGGCGTCGACGTGTCGGACTTCGCCGTCGGCGACATCACCGACCGGGTGTCGGTGCGCGAGGCGCTGAGCGGCTGTGACGCCGTCGTGCACAGCGCCGCCCTGGTGGCCACCGATCCGCGGCGGACCGCGGCGATGCTGGCCACCAACATGCAGGGCGCGCAGAACGTGCTCGGCCAGTCCGTCGAGTTGGGCCTGGACCCGATCGTGCACGTGTCGAGCTTCTCGGCCCTGTTCCACCCCGGCCTGGAGACCCTGTCTGCGGACCTGCCGGTGGTCGGCGGGTCCGACGGGTACGGCACCTCCAAGGCCCAGGTCGAGATCTATGCCCGCGGGCTGCAGGACGCCGGCGCGCCGGTGAACATCACCTATCCCGGCATGGTGCTCGGCCCGCCGGTGGGCGACCAGTTCGGCGAGGCCGGCGAGGGCGTCAAGGCCGCGCTGCGCATGCACGCGATCCCCGGCCGGGGCGCGGCGTGGCTGGTGGTCGACGTCCGCGATGTGGCGGCATTGCACGCGGCGCTGCTGGAACCCGGGCGCGGGCCGCGCCGCTACATGGCGGGGGGTCACCGGGTCCCGGCGGCCGAGCTCGCGACGATGCTCGGCCAGACCGGTCGGACTCCGATGGTCGCCGTTCCGGTTCCCGACGTCGCGCTGCGGGTCGCCGGCGCGGTGCTGGACCGGGCGGGCCGGCTGCTGCCCTTCGAGACGCCGTTCACCGCGGCGGGGATGCAGTACTACACCCAGATGCCGGCGTCGGACGACTCGCCCAGCGAGCGCGACCTCGGCATCGTCTGGCGTGATCCGCGCGAAACCCTGGCGGACACGATCGCGGCGCTGTGACCGCAGGACTTAAAACTTCCGCAACGGGGCCCTAGTGCCCTCGTCGGGCATGGCCGTCGGGGGGAACATCGCGATGCCATTTGCGATCCCCGACGGGCGGTAGGAGTTCTGCGATGACCAAACCTATTCCACCGCTAGATCTTTCATGGTTGCTGATCGAGTCGCCCACCGGCACGACCCACGTCGGGGCGATGATGCTGTTCCAGAAGCCGCCCGCGCGCCGATCGTGCGGGACATCGTCGAGGAGTTGCGGGCATACCCGCGCGGCGAAGAAGGAGTTGGCCGGCGTGTCGACCGAGGCGGCGAGGACCTACGCAGTCGGGCTCGTCGCGCTCGCGGGACTGGGCGCATCCACGCACCTCGACCGCATCGCGCACCCCGCATGCAACCTCGTCATCTCCGACGTCGCCGGCGCCAAGGAACCCCGCTACCTCAACGGTGCACGGCTGCTCGGCATCTACCCGGTGTCCGCGCTGGCCGCCTCGACCGGGCGCAACGCCACGCTGGCGTCCTACCACGACAGCATGGATTTCGGGTTCGTCACCAACGCCCCAGCACTCGGCGACCTGACGCGACTCACCTGGCACACGACGCAGGCCTACGCGGAGCTGAAGCGGGCCGCGAGCACCGTGTCGGTCGCGAAAACCTAAGCGGCCGATTTGATCTCGAGGCCGACGTGGACCTTGTCGATGCCCCCGCGCACGAGCGAGTGCACATAGAACCACCAGGCGTGGTACCAGTACCGCCTGAGCACGGCGTTGTAGACGCGCCGCGTCTCGGACTTGGGCAGCACCCGGGCCACCCCTTCGACGGCATCGCCTTTGGGCTTGCCCAGCGATCCGCTCCTGGCGATCGTCACCCGCGGGGTGTTGCGGATGCGCTTGACCTTCCACGACCCGTCGTCGGTGATGACCAGCAGCTTGTTCCCGTCGGGAACCCCCCAGATCGCGGTCGGTTTGGGCCGGCCGTCCTTGGTGAACGTCGTCAAAAGCAGGTACTTGGACTTGATGACGTCCTGGAAAGTGGTGGTCACGCCGGGACGGTTCCCGATCGCACGCGTTTCTAATCCCCGGGCGCCGCTGTGGCAGTCTTTGTCGATGGCAACCACGCGGGACCTGCTGATCGAGGCCACGAGTCAGATCATGGTCGAGGAGGGTTACGCCGCGGCCACGTCGCGACGGGTCGCGGCCCGGGCAGGCGTCAGACCCGCCCTGGTGCACTACCACTTCCCCAGCATGGACGAGTTGTTCCTGGCCGTATTCCGCCGCGGCGCCGCGGCTTACCTCGAGCGCCAGCAGCGGGCGCTGGCGGCCGACCGGCCGCTGCACGCCGTCTGGGACACGCTCACCGAACCCAAGGACACCCGCCTGCTGCTGGAGTTCATGGGACTTGCCAACCACCGCAAGGATATTTGCGCCGAGATCGCCACCTGGTCGGAGCGGTGGCGCCAGACGCAGACCGCCGCGCTGGGCGCCGTCGTCCAGGAGTACGGTCTCGACCCCGGAGAGTTCCCGCCGGCGGGCCTCGCGGTCGTCATCGCCGCGGTCGGCCGCACCCTGGTCCTCGAGCAGGGCCTCGGCAGCAGCACCGGCCACCGGGAGGCCGTCGCCCTGGTCAACCGATTTCTCGACCGCTTCGAGATGCCGGCACCGCGCTAGGGCAACACGACACGCAGCCGCTCCCAGCCGCGGACGGTGGAGGTGGATGCGAGTTGGGCTGTGGCGTAGTCGATGTCCCACTCGGGCCAGCGGTTGAGCAGTTCGTCGAGCGCCACGCGGCCCTCCAGGCGGGCCAGGTTCGCGCCGAGGCAGTAATGCACGCCCTTGCCGAACGTGATGTGGGAGATGTTGTCGCGGCCGATGTCGAACCTGTCGGGAGCGGCGTAGCGGCGCGGGTCACGGTTGGCGGCGCCGAACAGCAGCAGCACGGCGCTGCCCGAGGGCACCGTGGTGCCGTGACACTCGAAGTCACGCGCCAGCCAGCGGGCGACGTGGGGCCCGGTGGGTTCGAACCGCAGGGTCTCGTCGACGGCGCGGTTGAGCAGCGAGCGGTCCCGGTGGATCCGCCGGCGCTGGTCGGGGTGCTCG
Organism: Mycobacterium sp. TH-M103; assembly: GCF_057473785.1. Lineage (NCBI taxonomy): Bacteria > Bacillati > Actinomycetota > Actinomycetes > Mycobacteriales > Mycobacteriaceae > Mycobacterium > Mycobacterium sp. TH-M103. The sequence goes on along the minus strand of NZ_JBYCLG010000030.1, from coordinate 6,606 downwards.
GCGAGCACTTTGGCCAGCCAGCCGATCAGCCGGCCGGTCGTCTCGTTGCCCGCACCGGCGACCACCTGGGTGTAGTGCAGCACCTCTTTGCGGGTCAGCTTGCGCCGCACGCCGCGCTCGTCGTCGAACTCGACGTTGAGCAGCGTCGTCATCAGGTCGTCGGACGGGTTCCTGGAACGCCATTCGACGTAGTCGGCGTAGATCCGGCCGTCGGCGATGGACTCGGCGTCGGCGACCCGCAGCGGTGCGCCCGGTTTGGTGCGCAGGTTGGCGTCGTTGGCGTCGCGCACCGAAACCTGTTCGGATTCCGGTATTCCCAGCAGCATGCCGATCACCCGCATCGGCATCATGGACGCGAGTTCGGCGATGATGTCGAAGCCCGCCGACCCCACCAGCGGGTCCAGGCACCGGACGCAGTACCGGCGGATCTGGTCCTCGAGGGCGGCCATCCGGCGCGGGGTGAACACCCGCGACATCAGCCCGCGCAGCCTGGTGTGCTCGGGCGGGTCCTGGAACATCATGACCCCGCCGGGCATCTCGTACTCCGACTGGACCAACTCGAGGATGTCGCTGCGGCGGCTGGAGAAGACCTCCCAGTTGGCCAGCGCCTGCTCGACGTCGGAATGCCTTGACAGCGCCCAGAAGTCGTAGCGCTGGTTGTGGTAGATCGGCGCTTCCTCGCGCAACCGCGCGTAGACCGGGTAGGGGTCGGCGATGATGCCGACGTCGTAGGGGTCGTAGTACACGGCCGTGTCGTCGGTGACGGTCGGGCCCGCCATGGCAACCTCGCTTCCGACTTTTGGGCGATCGCCCAGTCTTGCGCGCGCGCCGCGCCGGCGTCAAGCACGGCCGGGGCGTAAACAATCGCGACCCGGGCGTGAAACATGCGTTAAGAGCCTCGCCAACCGGGCGGCGCGCCGCCATGGTGGGAGCATGGGCTCGCCGACGGCTGTGACCGCCCGCCTGGTGTCCGGCGCCGGGGCGGTGCGCGTCACGCTGACCTACGCCGTCGCGCTGGCCGGGGTGTCGCTCACACTGACCGCGCTCGGCCGGCACGCGCGCGAGGTCGCCGTGAGCCGCATGAGCACCAACCTGCACAACCTGGCGCACGGCCGGGTCGCCACCCTGGTCGGCAGCGCGTTCCTCGACAGCGGCGGCGCTGTTGTGGTGTGGCTGCCGGGATTGGTGTGTCTGCTGGCTCTGGGCGAACTCGCCTGGCGCGGCAGGGGTGTGCTGCTCGCGTTCGTGGTCGGCCACGTCGGTGCCACCCTGATCGTCGCGGCGGGACTGGTCGCCGCGGTCGAGACGCGATGGCTGCCGGGCTCGGTCGCGCACGCCAGCGACGTGGGGATCAGCTACGGCGCCGTGGGCGTGCTCGGCGCGCTGACGGCGGCGATACCGTCACACCGGCGGGCGGCCTGGGCCGGTTGGTGGATCGGCGCCGCGGTGGCGGCGGCCCCGGCCGCGGGTTTCACCGGCGTCGGGCACATCGTCGCGTTGCTGCTGGGCATTTGCCTGTCGGCGCGCCTGCCGGCAATGACCCGCTGGACGGCACCGCGCGTGGCACTGCTGGCCGTGGGTGCGGTGTTCGGCTTCTGCGTGGTCGCGGGGCCGTCGGTGGCGGCACCGGTCGCCGCACTGGCGGGGGCGGTGTGCGCCGGCCTGGCCGGAAAGGCCGTTACCCACAGCCGGTGGCGCTCGCGCACCCGGGCCGGTGCCGCACGGTAGTACGGTTGGGCCAGCTCAAAAGGGGTGGCCATGACAGCGATGCGGCTCCGCTGCATAAGCCTGGCCGCGCTGATCGCCGAAGCGGGCGGTGACCCGTGGGCGATCGACCGCGGCCTGCGGGCCGGCAGCCCGGCGCAGATCTCGCGCCTCGCCGAGGCGTTCCACGCCGCCGGCCGCTGCACCGCCGAGGCCGACGCGGCGTTCGCGCAAGCCCTCGGCCGCTTCGACGCGGCCTGGGACCACCGCGGCGGCGATCACCCGATCAACGCCTCGGCCGAGGTCGCGCGGACGGCCGCGGTACTGGGCGCGCAGTCGCTGCGACTGCCTGCCATCGGCGTCGACCTGGAGAACATCGCCGCCGCGCTGGCCGAGGCGCAACGCGGCGCGGCCGGGCAGATCGCGGCCCTCGAATCCCGGTTGCTACAGCTCGACCTCCTCATCGGGCAGGCCGTCGAACTCGAACGGGATCCCGGCCTGACGCCTTCCGCCCGAACCGATCTCGAGGCCCTGATCACCGCCTGCGAAGACGACGCGATCGACGACACCCGGGCCGCCCTGGGCGCGCTGCGGTCCCTGCGCGACGACTACGCCGGATCCCTGCGCACCGCGCTGGCCACGGTGCGCGGCGACGGCTACGACGCGTCGCCGCTGCAGGCCCTCGCCGGCCCCGAGCCACCGCCGTGCACCACACCCGAAGACGTGCGCAGGTGGTGGGATTCGCTCGGCACGCCGGACCAGGCCCGCCTGATCGCGGCCCACCCGCCCGGGCTGGGCAACCTCGACGGCATGCCGGCCCGGCTGCGCGACGCGGTGAACCGGGCGGTGTTGCACGACGACCTGAACAGGGTGGAGGATGCGGGCCGCGCGCGCGGCATCTCACCCCGACGCCTGCGAGAGGCCGTGCTGCACGACCGCGACGACGATCTACTCGCCTGCCCCGGCAGGTACGGGCTTTCGGCCGCCGACGTCACCCGCTACCGCAACGCGGTGAAGACCGACCGGGGCGTCGCGCACGACGAGGGGCCCGACCCGGACCATCCGCGGCCCGTCCTGCTGTGGACCTACGACCCGGCAGCATTCAACGGCAAGGGCAGGGCGGCGATCGCGATCGGCAACCCGGACACCGCCCACAACATCGCCGTCGTGGTGCCCGGCACCGACAGCAGCGTCCAGAACGGCTGGCTCTACGACGGGCACAACGACGCCGTCAACCTCTACGACCAGGCACTGAAAGCCGACCGCACCCGGTCCACCGCCGTGCTCGCGTGGATGGGTTACGACGCTCCGGACCTGGACCCGGCGACGCTGCGGGAGGTCGGCACGCCGTGGCTGGCGCGCCAGGGCGGCGGGCTGCTGGCCGCCGACGTCAACGCCCTGGCGGTCACCCATGACGGCCCCGTCCCGGCGCACGTGACCGTCATCGGCCATTCCTACGGGGCGACGACGGTGGCCGACGCGTTCGCCAACAGCGGCATGCACGCCGACGACGCCGTGCTGATCGGTTGTCCCGGAACGGATCTGGCGCATAGCGCAGCGGATTTGCGGCTGCGCGGCGGCCGGCTCTATGTCGGCGCCGCCTCGACCGACGCGATCAGCTGGATCGGGGAATCGGGCAGCGTCGCCCCCAACGCGCTCAACGCCCTGCTCGGCGAGCCGTTCGGGCCCTGTGCCGGCCTGGGCCCCGATCCCGCGCACGACGGCTTCGGGTCGGTGCGTTTCCGGGCCGAGGTCGCCGGCTCCCACAGCGCCGTGCCGTGGTTCGACGATCATTCGCACTACTACGACGTGGGCGGCGAAGCGCTGCACAACATGACCGAGATCAGCACCGGTCACGGCGATGCCCTGGGCCGCGAAGGGATGCTGGCCGCCGCGCGCGACGAAGAACGGATCGCCACGCCCCGCGAGGTGCGCACGCCCTTCGGAACGATCCCGCTGCCGCACATCGAGATCCGCGCGCCCCTCACCGGCGATCCGGAATGGGACCGCGGCTCCGGCTCCGTCACCCGCGACCATGAGTTCAGGTAGTCGATCGGGCCGGCTCGCGGCGCTGACCGCCGTGACCGTCGCGCTGGGAGGATGTGCGCCGATGTCTTCGTCCGGGCAGAAACCCGACTCCCCGCTGTCCGACCGGCAGGCCATTGCCCAGGTCGTCGACGCGGCGAGGCAGATCGCGAAAGTGGCCGGCCTGCAGGATCCTTCGGGCGGTTTCAGCTGGGAGTCCTGCAACGACCAGGGCGAGCCGCCGTACCGCGGCCGCGTCGACATGACGTTCGCCGTGCCGCCCGGCGTCGACCACGACACCTACTTCGCGCGAATCGCCGCGACCATGGTGGCCGACGGCTGGGCGCCCGCCACGGGAACCGCCATCCACCGGGACGGTGTGCTGGCCCGGATCGGCGTGAGCCCCTTCACCGGCGCCGACGGGGCGGTTCAGCTCTTCGGCGAGTGCCGCAACATGACCGACCACCGCGCCGACAGCAACGGCTTCAGCATCAAAGACCGACTGCGGCAAGGGTGATCCGATGCCGGCCCGCCGGAACGGCCACGGCCGCACCCGTGGCGGTGTCGCCGATCCGCTACCTCGGTGCCGGGCGGCAACCGGTCCAACGTGATCGTGACCGGGTAGACGGTGAAGCGGTAACGGTAGCCGAGCCGGTCGAGCCGGAATACCTGCTGCAGGACCGAGGGGATCGGCACGAACTCGTCCAGCACGCCGTGGGCTATGACGAGGGGCAACCATCGGGCGTTGCGCAGCAGCGGCCGGGTTTCGCCCTCCCGCGCGCAGTGCGAGTCGGTGTTCGGGATCGGCCGCGATGTCCATTCCGGGCGGCAGCCGGACGCCGCACGTCGGGGGCCCGGCGAGCCCGACGGTCTGCGCGAACACGCTCGGGTTGGGCGGCACGATGCGTCCGGGCGGCATGGTGATCCGGGCGCCGCCCGCCCCGTGGTCGTCGTAGAGGAAATCGGTCCAGAACACCGCGCCCGCGACCATCCGTCCGGTGCCGCAGGTGCGCGGGAAGTGCTCGCCGAACGGCCAGCCCTGCGGTGCGGGCAGCGCTGGTTCGGGCCGGCGGGCCGCATCCGGCACACCCTCCGGCATGCCGTCGACTACGACCGGCCAGACGGCGCGGCGCGCAGGCGCAACACCGTTGACGTCGAAAACGGAGCCGGGCAACCGGGTCACCCAGTCGATCGGCGGCCTCATGTTCATGTCGTTGTGGGGACTACCCGCCACGCCGGCCGATGTTCTCCCGACGTTGAGGATGAGTGAGAAAACGCCGGCGCCGCCCGGCATCGCGCATCGCACCCACGCAGCCGCCCCGATCTGCTTAGCTGGGCCCGGGGGGATGACACCGTCGATCACCCCGTGAAGGAGCCAGTCATGTTCCCCTCAGCACTCATCCGGCGCCGCGCCGTGGTCGGCGCGCTGACCGCCGGCGCGGTTTGCGGCACGCTGCTCGGTGCCACCGCGGGGACCGCTGCGGCCGATGCGACGCCCCGGCCGCCGAACTGCACGGCCGCCGACGTTGCCGGGGTCGCGGCCGGCGTCGCGGCGGCGCTATCGACCTACCTGTTCACCCACCCCGACGTGAACGAGTTCTACACCGGCCTTCAGGATCAGCCGAAAGGCCAGATCCGCGACGACGTGCACAACTACTTCGGCGCCAACCCGGAGGAGCAGACCGACCTCGAGAACATCTGGCAGCCGATGGTCGACATCAGGCAGCGCTGCAACTGGACGCCGCTGCTCGGTGCGGAGGGTGCGCAATGACGCCGCGGTATTGGGCCGCGGCGGGGATCGCCGTGTTTGCTCTGACCGCGATGCCCGAGGCGTGTGCCGCCATGCAGCCCTCCGGCGTGGCCCGTGCCGACGTCTGCGCGAGCGTCGGCAGGCGCATTTCGGTGAGCGGGTGCACCTAGAGACGGTCCCTGTCCTTGCTCGGCTGCACCCGTTTCGGCTCGCCCGGCATTTTCGGGGTGCCGTACCGCTAAGCGTTGTTCTGACCAGGAGAAACCAAGGCCGATTCGTGGCGTTGTGCGCGGTGTTATCGGGCGAATTCTCGCCCGATCCCTTCTGAGAGGAGCGCGACACAAATGCCCACCGTCAACGACAATGCGACTGCCACACCACCTGATAGCGAACGGGACACCGCTGGACCTGGCGTAACCGCGCCGCCGGACGCCACCGAGATCCATGACTGGTTGCAGCGCGGCGCGGGCCTGCCGACCCGGGCCTTCGACGGCACTGTCCGCGAGGCCGTGGGTTTCACGGTCCGGGTTGGTGGCCTGCAGCGCTCCAACGGCACCTGCAAGCGTTGGGTGACCGTCGAAGCCCCGGCCCGATTCGGCGTGCCGTTGCAGCCCGAAGCCGTGCGGCAGCTGGCCGCGGCCTTGACCGCGGCGGCTTACGAGATCGAGGCCCGCCCATGACCACACCCGACAACACCGCGACCACCTGGCGCGACCTGGCCGACCAGCTCACCGACCATGAGGTCGACGAGTTTCGAGACATGGAGCGTCGCCTTCCCGAGGGCGAAAAGGGCGCCGCTTTCCTGCTGAAATCGGCCAGGGACTGCATCGCTGATCGGTTGGTCGACGTCATGTATGCCGACGTCCCATTGCCCGCCGGTGCCCGTACCGATTCGGCGGGCTGGGGGAAAAATCTTCAGCGCGACGGCTACTCACGCTCGCTGGTGTGGCGAAGCTACGAAGGCGGGATGGCGGATCTGCGGCTGGCCGGCTCTGGGATCAGCGTCGACATCGACGGGCGCCAGCAGTGTGATGGCAGCTTCACCCGCGGCATCAGCTTGTGGGGCGTGGACGAGGGCGCCGGGTTGACCGCCGATCAGGCCCGCGCGGTGGCCGCGCTGCTGGTCG
>NZ_JBYCLG010000029.1:0-9281 GCF_057473785.1 Mycobacterium sp. TH-M103 | reverse complement strand
ACCCGGATGATGCCGCGGGTGTCCTTGCCGTAGCTGCCGGCCTCCCGCCGGAAGCACGACGACCAGCCCGCGTACCGCAGCGGGCCGCCGGAGAGGTCCACGATCTCGTCGGCGTGGTAGCCGGCCAGCGGCACCTCCGAGGTGCCCACCAGGTACAGGTCGTCGGCCTCGACCCGGTACACCTCGTCGGCGTGGGCGCCGAGGAATCCGGTGCCGGCCATCACCTCGGGGCGCACCAGCACCGGCGGGATCATCGGGACGAACCCGTTCTCGACGCCCAGCCGCAGCGCCAACTGCAGCAGACCCAGCTGCAGCAGCGCCCCGCGGCCGGTCAGGAAGTAGAACCGGGAGCCCGACACCTTGGCGCCGCGCTGCATGTCGATGAGGCCGAGCGACTCCCCGAGCTCCAGGTGGTCCTTCGGGTCGTCGATCGCCGCCGGCTCGCCGACGACGTCGAGGACGGCGAAATCCGCCTCCCCGCCGGCCGGGACCCCGTCGACGATCACGTTCGGGATCGCCAGGTGCGCGGCGGTGAACGCCGCCTCGGCCTCGGCCTGATCGGATTCGGCGGTCTTGACCTGCTCGGCGAGTTCCTTGGCGCGCTGCAACCGGGCCGGGCGCTCCTCGGGCGAGGCGGAGCCCACACTCTTGCTGGCGGCCTTCTGCTCGGCGCGCAACGAGTCGGCCGTCGAGATCGCCGCCCGGCGCGCGGCGTCGGCGGCCAGCAGGGCGTCCACCAGCGCCGGGTCCTCCCCGCGGCTGATTTGGGAACGGCGTACGGCGTCGGGGTCCTCCCGGAGCAGCTTCAGGTCGATCACGGCCCTGAGACTACTTTCGGCGTCGCGGCCCGATGTCGGAGCGTCCCCGCCCAGTTCGATCCCACAAAACTACATCCGCCACATTGGTCACCCGGCTGTGCGGCTGCTGTCAGAATGGAGCGGATGTCGGAAGCGCCCGTGCCCGAAGCCCCGGAATCCAGCGATTCGCCTGGACCGGGCTGGCCACGCACGCTGCGCGCCGTGCGGGCGCGGGCCACGCGGCGCGGCCTGCTGCTCACCGCGCTCGGCGGCCTGATGATCGCCGGGCTGGTCACCGCCATCCCGGTGGGCGGCACCGGGCCGGGGCGGCTGGCCGGTTACATCGATGCCGACCCGGTCCCCAGCACGGGCACCAAGAGCGACGCCGCCTTCAACCGCGCCGGGGCCGGCGACTGCCTGATGTGGCCAGACCTCAGCCCGGAGTCGGCGACCATCGTCAACTGCGCCGACGACCACAAGTTCGAGGTCGCCGAGTCCGTCGACATGCGGACTTTCCCGGGCTCGGAATACGGTTCGAAGGCCGAACCGCCGTCGCCGGCCCGCATCCAGCAGATCACGCAGGAGCAATGCGAGCCCGCCGTCCGCAACTACCTCGGAACCAAGTTCGACCCCAACAGCAGGTTCACGGTGAGCCTGCTGTGGCCGGGTGACCGGGCCTGGCGGCAGTCGGGGGACCGCCGGATGCTGTGCGGGCTGCAGTTACCCGGCGCGAACAACCAGCAGCAGGTCTTCAAGGGCAAGGTCGCCGACATCGACCAGTCCAAGGTGTGGCCCGCGGGTACCTGTCTGGGCATCGACCCGGCCACCAACCAGCCGGTCGACGTCCCGGTCGACTGCGCCGCCCCGCACGCGATGGAAGTCACCGGTACGGTGAACCTGGGCGAGAAGTTCCCCGGGCCCCTGCCCGCGGAGCCCGACCAGGACGGCTTCATCAAGGACGCGTGCACCAAGATGACCGACGCCTACCTGGCGCCCATCAAGCTGCGCACCACCACGTTGACGCTGATCTATCCGACCGTCGCCCTGCCCAGCTGGTCGGCGGGCAGCCGGGAGGTCGCGTGCAGCATCGGCACGACGCTGGGCACCGGCGGCTGGGCCACGCTGGTCAACAGCGCCAAGGGCGACCTGCTCATCAACGGTCAGCCGCCGATGCCGCCGCCGGACATCCCGGAGGAGCGGCTCACGCTGCCGCCGATCCCGGTGCAGGCGCCGGCCGCCCAGCCCAGCGCACCGGCGAACCCGATCCCGCCAAACAACCAGCACCTTCCGCACCAGCAGCCGGTCGCGCCGCCACCCCAGGCCCCGCCGCCGCAGGATGCACCACCCCCGCCGGACGGCGGGGCGCCGCCTGCCGAGGCCGCGCCGGGGGGCTAGGCGCGTGCCGGTGCGGATGGATCCGCAACGCTTCGACGAACTGGTCTGCGAAGCGCTCGACCTGATCCCGCCCGAGCTGGCCGCCGCGATGGACAACGTCGTGATCCTGGTCGAAGACCGCCACCCCGACGATCCCGGACTCCTCGGCCTCTACGAGGGCGTGGCGCTGACCGAGCGGGACTCCGACTACGCCGGCACGCTGCCGGACGCCATCACGATCTACCGCGAGCCGCTGCTGGACGCGTGCGCGTGTGACGACGACGTCGCCGAGGAGGTGGCGATCACGGTCATCCACGAGATCGCCCACCACTTCGGCATCGACGACGAGCGGTTGGAGGAACTGGGCTGGGCCTGAGCGGCCCACGCCGCGCCGCCCGGGCGCGGCGCCGAGGCTTTGTCGGTGGCCAGTGCTATGAACGGCGTATGAGCCACGAATGCCGCGACTGCCGGGAGGGCTTGCACCACTGTCACGGCACGATCATTCGCCACGCGCTGCGCCGGTCGGAATGCACCGAGCCGGACTGCTTCGCCCCCGAGCTGTTGCCGCACACCTTCGTCATCGACTGCGACGCCGTCGGTTGCGGATGCACCGAGTCGGTCGCGGTGGCCGTCTGAGTCAGCCCATCGGATCGGTGCTCGAGCGCACCGCGTCGGCGACGGGGCTGGCCTCGGCTTCGGGGTAGAACGGCGGCGTCAGGCTCGCCCACCGCACGCAACTCCACCGGCCGTCGGTGATCGGGGAGAGGACCACCGACTCGGCGTTGTCCAGGTGGTTGTCCAGGGCGAAGTTCCCGTCCACGCCGGCCAGCACCGCCGAAACGAGGCGGATCGCCGCGCCGTGACTGACGACGACGATGTCGCCGCCCCACTGGTGGTCGTCGAGGTAGCGCAGACGCAACTCGGTGAGCACCGGCACGTAACGGTCCAGCACGTCGTTGGCGCTCTCGCCGCCGGGCAACGCCACGTCGAGTTCGCCGCGATGCCACCGCTCGTAGACGGCGTTGAACTCCGCCACGGCCCCGTCGTCGCTGCGGCCCTCCAGCTCGCCCACCTGCACCTCGTGGATGCCGGCGAGCTCGGTCGCGGACATGTCGAGGGTGGCACCGATCACCGCGGCGGTCTGCGACGCCCGCACCGCCACGGAATGCGCGAGCAGCGCCGGGCGCCCCGATTCCTGGGCGAACGTATGGGCCTGGTCGCGCCCCAGCGGCGTCAGCTCCGCCCCCGGCGGCCGCGTGTCGAGCCTGCGCTCGACGTTGCTGTAGGACTGGCCGTGCCGCAGCAGCACCAGGCGCCCGCTCACGACGGCCTCCCCTCCCGCAGGCCCGTCAGCCAGCGCGAGGCCTCGTCGGCGGGCGGCGGCACCACCCCGGCGGCCGCACCCGTCGGCCAAGAACCCAGATATCGCACATCGACACAACGACGGTGCAGCGCTTTGAGTGCCTCGGCGACGGCGTCGTCGTCGAGGTGGCCGGCGCAGTCGACGAAGAACAGGTAGGTGCCCAGTTCGGTTCGGGTGGGCCGGGACTCGATGCGGGTGAGGTCGATGCCGCGGATGCCGAACTCGGCCAGCGCGGCCAGCAACGCGCCGGGGGCGTTGTCGATGCGCAGCACCACCGACGTGCGGTCCGCGCCGGTTCGGGCCGGCGGGGGCCCGGGCGGACCGGTCAGCACGAAGCGGGTGCGGGCGTTGGGTTCGTCGACGACGCCGGCGGCCAGCACGCCCAGGCCCCAGCGGGCGGCGGCCAGGGGCGAGGTGACCGCGGCGTCCACCAGGCCGTCGGCCACCTGCCGCGCCGCGTCGGCGTTGGAGTAGGCCGGGCGCAGCTCGGCACCCGGCAGATGGGCGTCCAGCCAGCGCCGCACCTGGGCCGCGGCCACGGGAAAGGCCGCCAGCGTGCGCACGTCCGGGGCGCCGGGGCCGGTGTCACGGTTCGCCCCGACGACGATGCTGAACGCCACGTCCAGGGTCGTCTCCGCGAAGACCTGCAGCGGCGCACCGATCGCCAGACTGTCCAGAGTGGACATCACCGATCCGTCGATCGAGTTCTCGATCGGCACGCAGGCGAACTCGGCGGCGCCGTCGCGGACGGCGTCGAGCGCCGCGGGCGTGCTGTCCATCGGCAGCCGCCGCATCCCGTCCGGCGGCTGGGCGGGAACCAGGCCGGCCGCCGTCATCTCCAGCAGCGCGGCCTCGGTGAAGGTGCCTTCGGGGCCGAGGTATGCGATGCGGACCACACCCAAACCCTAACGGCAGCCGGCCGCTGGCCTTGCGGCCTCCCTCATCGTAATTTAACTTAGGCTTACCTAAGGAGGTTGGATGTCACCGTTGCCCGTCGCCGCGCCGACGACCGCCGAACGGATCCGCAGCGCGTGCGCCCGGGCAGATGGCGCGCTGCTCGCCCTGGAGACGGGCCGCGCGGGCGAGGCGCCGGTCGCCACGCCCGTGCATCACCTGCTGCCCGACGGGTCGTTCGCCGTCGCGGTCGCTGCCGGCCGCGGCGTCTGCGGCTCCCAGGCCGTGCTGGAGCTGACCGACTACGCGCCGCTGCCGCTGCGGGAGCCGGTCCGGTCCCTGGTCTGGGTGCGCGGCCGGATGCGGGAGGTACCGCCGTGCGCCGTCACCGGCCTGCTCGACCAGGTCGCCTCCGAGGACCCGAATCCCGCGCTGCTGGCGGTGCGCACCCCCGGGTCCCGGCGCTCCGGGGACTGCGGCCGCTACGACCTGCTGCGACTCGAGATCGCCTCGGTCGTGGTCGCCGACGCCACCGGCGCCGAGGCGGTCGACGCGGCGGACCTGCTGGCTGCCCGGCCCGACCCGTTCTGCGCGATCGAATCGACGTTGCTGTGGCACCTCGACACCGCCCACAGCGACGTCGTGGCGCGGCTGGTGTCGCGGTTGCCGGCGCCGCTGCGCCGCGGCCGCGTCCGTCCCCTGGGGCTCGACCGCTACGGCGTGCGGTTCCGCGTCGAAGCCGACGACGGCGACCGCGACGTCCGGCTGCCCTTCCACCAGCCCGCGCGCGACATGCCCGGCCTTAGCCGGGCGATCCGCGTGCTGATGGGTTGCCCGTTCGTCAACGGGTTGCGCGCCCGCCGCTAAAGCTAAATTGTCGGGGGTGCACGGCGAGAGACCACCGGAGCGTCCGGGAGCACGCCCGGAACCGTCCCAGGTCATCCGACGTCAACCGGCCCCGCCGCCCGTCGCGCCGGCGAAACCGCCGCCGCGGCCGCCCCGCGCCGATTCGCGCGCCCGCGCCGCGCCGCGGCCGGGTGCCCCGCCACCGCCCGCGGCGCCCCGAAGCCGTCGCAAGCGCAGCCTGCGCCGCTGGGTCCGGACCGTGTCGACGAGCCTGCTGGCGGTCTTCCTGATGGCCGGTGCCGGCATGATCGGCGCAGCCGTGTGGTTGGACACCGCGCTGCACCGCGCGCCGGCGCTGGCCGACTACCCCGATCGGCCCGGCCCGGGCCGCGGCACCAACTGGCTGCTCGTCGGCTCGGACAGCCGCCAAGGGCTCACCGCGGCGCAACAGCGGGAGCTGAGCACCGGCGGCGACATGGGCGGCGCCCGCACCGACACCATCCTGCTGGTCCACCTACCGCGGTTGTGGCACCGGGTGGCCGCCACGGTGATCTCGCTGCCCCGCGACTCCTATGTTCCGATCCCGGGCCACGGCAGGGACAAACTCAACGCCGCGTTCACGATCGGCGGAGCGGCCCTGTTGACCCGGACAGTGGAACAGGCCACCGGGCTGCGCCTGGACCATTACGCCGAGATCGGCTTCGGGGGTTTCGCCGCCCTGGTCGACGCGCTCGGCGGGGTGCGGGTGTGCCCGGACGCCCCGATGGACGACCCGCTGGCGGGCATCGACCTGCCGGCCGGCTGCCAGACCCTCGGCGGGCGCGACGCGCTCGGCTACGTCCGGTCCCGCGACACACCGCGGGCCGACCTGGACCGGATGACCAACCAACGTCAGTTCGTATCGGCGCTGGTGCACCGCGCCGCCGATCCCGGCGTGTGGCTGAACCCGTGGCGCTGGTACGCGGTGCCACGCGCGGTCGTCGGCGCCCTGACCGTCGGGCGCGACGACCACGTGTGGGATCTGGCGCGGCTCGGCTGGGCACTGCACGGACCGACCACCACCTTGACCGTCCCGATCGGCGAGTTCACCAGCACCGACGCGGGCTCGGTGGTGATCTGGAACCACGATGCGGCCGCCGAGCTGTTCGACGCGCTCGCCTCCGACGGTCAGCCGGGCACGCCGCCCTCCGCCGGGGGGCCGCCTTCGTCCAGCCCGCCGGCCCGCGCGTTCTGCAGCCAGGCCTTGGTGCGGCCCGGGTGGTGCGTCGCGAGCCAGGCCACCCCGATGTCCCGGCAGAAGTCGATGTCCTCGTACTCGTCGACGTTCCAGCAGTACACCGCCCTGCCCTGCGCGACGGCGCGGTCCACGAGTTTCGGATACTCCTTCAGGGTCGACAGTGCGGGCCCGACGGCGGTGGCCCCGACGGCGGTGACCGCGCCGCTGGTCAAGTAGCGGGCGGTCTTACCGAGCAGCACAGTCGGCAGCAACGGCGCCGCGCGCCGTATCCGCCACACCGCCGCCGCGGAAAACGACATCACCACGGCGCGGGACCGGTCGGCGGACGCCGGCGCGGCGATACCGAACCGGTGCAGCAGCGCCAGCAGCTTGCTCTCCACCAACGAGCCGTAGCGGACCGGGTGCTTGGTCTCGATGAAAAGCTTCACCGGGCGGTGCCAGTCGAGGACGAGCGAGACGAGCGAATCCAGCGTCAGCAGGCTGGTGTCGCCGTGCGTGCCGTCCGCACGCCAGCTGTCGTGCCACGCGCCGTACTCGTGCTCGCGCAACTCGGCCAGCGTCATCGTGCTCACCAGGCCGGCCCCCGTGGAGGTGCGCTCCAGCCGGCGGTCGTGCACGCACACCAGGTGCCCGTCGCGGGTGAGCCGCACGTCGCATTCCACGCCGTCGGCGCCCTCCTTGAGCGCGAGGTCGTAGGCGGCCAGCGTGTGTTCGGGCCGACCGGCCGACGCGCCGCGGTGGGCCACCACAAAGGGATGCCCGGCGAGCACCTCGTCGGCCCACGTCATAGCACTATGCTGCCGGTTCCCGCCCCGGCAACTCAACAGGGCCGGCGGGCGCGGGCGCCTCGGGCCGGTCCGGCTGGTCCGGGGTGACCACCACCCAGCGATGCGCGGGGCGTTGCACCGGTTTGCGCTCGAAGCCCTCGAAGACGCGGCCGAGCGCGGCCACCGTGACGGCCGCGAGCAGGTACGTCAGCACCATCATGACGGTGTTGTTGGCGATGCCCTGGGCGTCGGTGGCGAAGCTGGTGACGATCGCGAAGATCCACGCCACGTAGCCGACCACCCAGGCGATCCACCACTGCACGATCGGCCGGCGCAGCCGGGCGTAGTGCTCTTCGAGGACGGCCAGTTCGATGACGTACACGGGCGCCCACACCACGTTGGCCAGCGGCACCAGGCACCCGGCCCACAAACCCCGGGCGGAGCGCGGTTCCGGCAGTCCGTGGTGCGACAACACGGCGGCACGCCGCGCGATCAGCCACCGGGTCGCCGTCACCGCGCACACGCTCACCGCCGCGATCGCCGCCACGCTGGCCAGCACCCCCAGCCACTGCGCGGCGAGGGCCACCACCGAGTTGAGCAGCGTGTTCCTGTTGATCACCAGCAGCACATAACGCACGACATAGACCAGGGCCGTAAGGCTGAGCACCAGCACGCTGACGAACAACGCGGTGCGCACCACGGCGGCCGGCGGTCCCGCCTTCGCCGGCGGCGGGATCGTCGCGGTGGCCTGGTCGACCCGGTCCGCCAGACCCCAGCGCGGCATGACGGCGTAGCGCGGAGTGGGCCCCCGGGAGCGCCGTCCGCGCCGCGGGGGCGGGGCGGCGCCGGGACGCACCGCGATCCACCGGAAGCCCGGCGGCAATTGCGGCCGGGTGCGCTGCCAGCCGGCGGCACCGGACGCCGTGCGCGGCGGGGGGCCGGCGCCCGGGCCCCAGCGCGGGTCGGGCGGCGGCGGTTGCGGCGAAACCGGCCCGGGTCCCGAGTGCGGCGCCAGCAGCGGGCCGCGGCAGCGGGGGCACCATTCGCGCCGTCGCTCGCGCACATTCCACCGAGTGCCGCACTGGGAGCACACCTGGATCACCGGACCAGCCTAAGACGTCTCGGGAAAGGCCGGCCGAACGCCGCCGGAACGGCCTCACCCGGACGCTCGCGGCGGCCGCTGGCTATCCACAGTTTCCACAGGTTTATCCCCAGGAGGCGACGGGGTATAGAACCCATCAATACTGGTATCTGTGCCTGAGATGGGCCGTGGCTGTGGATAATCGCCGGCCCCTTGCCTCATGTCATCCTCATGTCACGGACAAGCCGGATCCGCCGCCTAGCGACGCCGTTCGCCCTACCGCCGCCGCCGCGAGTTGCCGGCGCCCCTCCCGCCCGCATTTTTCAGGACGGTTGCAAAGGGTTATGATCGCGGTCACGAAAAGTTCCGTGTGACTCATCTCACTTCGGCGAGGTGTCGTGCAGGTGGAGGGCGACTGATGGCCACGCATTCGTTCGGTCCTGGTTCGCAGGGCCCCTCGAGCTCGTATTCCGGCTCACCCGCGTGGAACCACAGCCACAGCGTCGCCGCGTTGCGTGCGGGCCTGATCGCGCTGCTCTTGCTGGCCGTTCTGGCCGTCATCGTCTTGTCCTGACTTTTCGTCTTGAAACGCCTACGAACGGGTATGTCCGTCAATTGCCCATAGCGGTGATTCTTGCGGCGCGCGCGGTCATGGAGCAGGGTTGACCATGCCAGGCCGGCGCGTGGCGGACACGTGCGAATGAGCGTCAAGGCGTTAACTAACGATCACTAAGAAAGGAATGCTGTGGCCGAATACACCTTGCCCGATCTGGACTGGGACTACGCAGCGCTGGAACCACACATCTCGGGCCAGATCAACGAGCTGCACCACACCAAGCACCACGCCACGTACGTCAAGGGCGCCAACGCCGCTGTGGAAAAGCTCGAGGAAGCACGCGCCAAGGAAGATTTCGCCGCGATC
>NZ_JBYCLG010000028.1:0-15723 GCF_057473785.1 Mycobacterium sp. TH-M103 | reverse complement strand
AGGGTGGACTCTCGATGAGGCCCTACTACGTCACGACGGCCATCGCGTATCCGAACGCGGCGCCGCACGTCGGTCACGCTTACGAGTACATCGCCACGGACGCGATCGCCCGGTTCAAGCGGCTCGACGGCTTCGACGTGCGTTTCCTGACCGGAACCGACGAGCACGGCCTGAAGGTCGCCCAGGCGGCCGCGGCCGCCGGCATCCCCACCGCGCAGCTGGCGCGTCGCAACTCGGAGGTGTTCCAGCGCGTCCAGGAGGCACTGAACATCTCCTTCGACCGGTTCATCCGCACCACCGATCCCGACCACTACCGCGCCTCCCAGGAGATCTGGCGGCGCATGTCGGCGGCCGGCGACATCTACCTCGACAACTACTCGGGGTGGTACTCGGTGCGCGACGAACGGTTCTTCTTCGAGGCCGAGACGCAGCTGCTCGAGGACGGGACCCGCGTGGCGACCGAAACCGGCGCCGCGGTGATCTGGACCGAGGAGCAGTCCTACTTCTTCCGGCTGTCGGCGTACGCCGAGAGGTTGCTGGCCCATTACGACGCCAACCCCGGCTTCATCGCCCCCGAGGTGCGGCGCAACGAGGTGGTCAGCTTCGTCTCCGGTGGGCTGGAAGACATCTCGATCTCGCGAACCTCCTTCGACTGGGGGGTGCCGGTGCCCGACGATCCGGACCACGTCATGTACGTCTGGGTCGACGCGCTCACCAACTACCTGACCGGCGCGGGCTTTCCCGACACCGACGCGGAGTTGTTCGGCCGTTACTGGCCGGCGGATCTGCACATGATCGGCAAGGACATCATCCGGTTTCACGCCGTCTACTGGCCGGCGTTCCTGATGTCGGCCGGGATCGAGCTTCCCCGAAGGGTTTTCGCGCACGGGTTCCTGCACCACCGCGGCGAGAAGATGAGCAAGTCGGTGGGTAACGTCGTCGACCCGGTGGCGCTGGCGCAGAGGTTCGGGGTGGACCAGGTCCGCTACTTCCTCTTGCGTGAGGTCCCGTTCGGCCAGGACGGCAACTACACCGAAGAGGCCATCGTCACCCGGATCAACACCGACCTGGCCAACGAGCTGGGCAACCTGGCCCAGCGCTCGCTGTCGATGGTCGCCAAGAACCTGGGCGGCGTCGTCCCGGAGCCCGGCGAGCCGAGCGCCGCCGACACCGAGTTGCTGACGATGGCCGACGGCCTGCTGAAGCGGGTGCGCGCCGGTTTCGACTCCCAGGCGATGCATTCGGCCCTGGAGGCGATCTGGCTGATGCTCGGCGAGGCCAACAGGTATTTCTCGGCCCAGCAGCCGTGGGTGCTGCGCAAGAGCGAATCCGAGGCGGACCGGGCGCGCTTTCGGGCCGTCCTGTACACGACGTGCGAGGCGGTCCGCATCGCGGCGCTGCTGGTGCAGCCCGTCATGCCCGAGTCGGCGGGAAAGCTGCTGGACCTGCTCGGGCAGGGCGAAGACCAACGGCATTTCGCCGCCATCGGCTCCCGGCTGGTCCCCGGCACGGTGCTGCCGGCGCCGGCGGGGGTGTTCCCGCGCTACCAGCCCGTTTCCGAACCCACGTAGCCTGCCCCTAGGTCGCTTCGGCCACCATGGCGTCGACGGCGGCAGCATCCGGCTGCGCGTGACGCAGCGCCTCACGGGCGAGGAATTGGCGGAAGTACGCCAGCGCGGCCTCGTCGACGATGCCGACGAGCAGCAACTGCCACATCCGGCCCGTTCGCCCGATGAGGTCCTCGTCGCGGCCTTCGGCACGAACCAGGCTGGAAAGCAGGCGGGTTCCGAACATGGAACCGACGACCGACTCGCCCAG
The DNA here is from genome assembly GCF_057473785.1 of Mycobacterium sp. TH-M103. Lineage (NCBI taxonomy): Bacteria > Bacillati > Actinomycetota > Actinomycetes > Mycobacteriales > Mycobacteriaceae > Mycobacterium > Mycobacterium sp. TH-M103. The sequence goes on along the minus strand of NZ_JBYCLG010000028.1, from coordinate 13,905 downwards.
TTCCACCGGGTCGAGGTCTGACCGAAGGTCCCCTTCGGCGGTTGCCCGTTGCGCCTCGGCGGACATCAGCTCCACCAGGCCCGTGCAGAAGCTGGCCGCAGCGTCGTTGAATCCGCTTAAGGCACAGGTCAATTGCTCGGCGGCACGGGCCGTCTTGTCCAACCGAACCACGTTCGCGATCGTGAACGTACCGTGGATCATGTTCTCGAGCGCCGGCGACGAGGCCCCGCACACGTTGCGGAACGCACCCAACAGCGTGTCCGATCCCTCGTCGATGATCGCCGACGCCAGCGATTCCTTGGAATCGAAGTGGTGGTACAGGGCCCCCTTCGTCATCCCCGTCCGTTCGATGATCGTGCCCCAGGCGGCGGCGGCGTAGCCCACATCCCCGAACACGTCGATCGCGGCATCGAGAATCTTCCGGCGGGTGGCTTCGGATCGAACCTGGCGCGCCATCGCTCCTACACCTCCGGAGTTCCGCGAATCTGCAGAGATTCCGAATCTCGGCGTCTCGTCTCTCGCTGCAAAGGACCCAAGCCTAGCAACTTAGCCTAGCGAAGGTCTCGATCGGGTGGATTCGCCGTGTCGTTCAATTCGACTCGACCCCACCCAGGCGGGACTGGATGGCGAGCGCCGTACGCCGCCTGACGAATTGGTTGAAGTAATCGATCCTATCGGGCTGCAGTATGCCGATCAGCACCAGCGACCAGCTCTTCTCCAGGTCGAGCAGGAACCGCTCGGGTTCGTCGAGGTTGCTGGTCTGCCGCAGGCCCATGTGCAGCGACACGATGAGCCTGCCCACATCGCACGGGCTGCAGCGTTTGTCGACATCACCGTCGGCGATCGCTTTCTGGACGACCACCGAGAGGGCTTGAACCCAGCCGTCGAACAGTCGCTCCTGCAGCCCCTCGGCCCGCCCGACCGACTCGAGCAGGTTCAGCCCCGCTCTGACCCTGTCCATCTGGGTGTCCTGGGCGGCCAGCCGGTAGGAGAAGTCGATCAGCGTCTCGAGGCCCGACAGGTTGCGGGACAGCAGGTCTTCCACGGCGACGGTCCCCGCGACGGTCTGGTCCTCGATGATCGCGACGGCCAGCGCCAGCTTGGAACGGAAGTGGAAATACATCGCGCCCTTCGTCAGTTCGGCTTCGGTCAGGATGTCGTCGAGGCCGACGTCGTGATAGGCCCGCTGCGCGAACTGATGTGAGGCGGCTCGCAAGATCTGCCGCCGAGTAGCGTCCGCGCGCCCGTCCGGCGCGCTGTCCGTCATGGGACGGGGAGGCGACACTATGCCGGCCCGTCGGCGGGGCGACCACTGCGCAAACGGCGGTTCTCGGATTGGCACCGGCCCCGCCGAGCACCGACCGCCTTTTGGTACACGATGCCCTCGTCGGCGGGCCACGCTGGCAGCAGGCGCTCACCGGCGCATTGGACGCCTTCAAGCCGCTTCTGAGGTTGGCAGTATGCCCTAATGCCCTGCTTTTCAACGGTAATGACCAAAGCTCCCTGCTGCAATAACTTGTAGTTGGTTGTGGATTTTATAACATACTCCGCGTATGTATACGCATTATGCATGTGTTTGATAGTTTCGGCCAGCGTCGGTGCGGCGCACCGTCTGGCGTGCAGTGCCGCACCCCGCTACGCCGCAGCTTCGCCGGCGATAAGGCGATCGAGAGCCCCTTCGGGGTGCACTCGCTCGATCAGCGGGCGCGAGTGATCAGCCGTTGCCGCCCGGAGTCGTGCCCTCGCGCGGAATGTCGAGGGTGGCAATCGGATACATTCCCGACCCGTCGCGGCCGTCGCGGGCCAGCGCCATCGGCGCGTAGTTCACCACGTGCGAGCCGCCGGGCTTGTGCTGCTGCCAGTCCACGGCGGCACGCAGCGTATAGTGCCCCGGCGCCAGGCCGGTCAGGTCCACGTGAACGGACTCGGTCGACGACGCCGGCACCGCCTCCTCTCGCGATTGACTGGAGTCGTCGTGGACCAGGGTCTTGAGGTCGACCGTCGCCGGCAGGCTCCGCACCACCGCCCCGGTGAAGTCCACCAGCCGGTAACCGGGAACCCAGTGCTCGGTGGCGGCCGCCGAGCCATAGTTCGTCCAGGCGACCGAAATGCTGGCCACGGCGCCGCGAACGGATTGCGACCCCGGCTGGGCCTCGACCGAATAGCGATAACCAGCGGACGAATTGGCTTGCGCCCAGAGCAGATACAGGCCATGATCCATCGCCGTCCTAGAGTCGCGGTCGGGGAAGCCGGTACTCGACGTCATCGACACGTGATACCTGACCACGTCGTGCAGGCCCTTCTCGTAGTAGGACCGTGGGTCGGTTCCGTCGGGCAGCTTGCACCATTGGGCGATCACGGGCGCGGAGACCAGCCGCTGCTTGAGCGCCGCAACCACGGCATCCCCGGTCTGGACGTAATGGGAGTCGCCGGAGTCCGCCCACGACGGGAGCGGCGATTGCACGCCCAGGCAGTCCGACCGGATGCCCACCGGCCCGGACAGCTTCCTGGTGACGTCGTCGGCGAGCAGCTGGCGCACGATCTCGGGATTCTGCGGGGCGACCACCAGTTGCGTGTGCGGGAACGCGGCCACGTTCGCCTCGACCAGGCGCCGGATGGCCGTGGCGGTGATGCTCTGATCCCGGGACTGGCTGTAGTAGCCCAGTGCGGCCATGCTGTCGCCGGGGGCCGGCCCCGGCGCCCCCAGCGCGTCGCGCACATAGTCGATCTGGTTCTCCCCGAAGTCGCCGTATCCGGAGAACTCGAACACGCTGAGCCGCTCGTCGCCGTCGTAACGGCGGCCGAGCGCGCCCAGGAGCTGCGTGAACGCGTCCAGGTAGCCGGCGTCGTTCCAGTTCGGCACCACCTGCGTCACCCCGGGCGCGGAGCCGTTCGGCCGCCCGGGGTAGGAGGTGGCCGCGGGGCGCATCCAGTCGGGGATCGCGATGTTCGTGTTGTCGGGGTAGGAGCTCCCGCAACAGGAACTGAACGCGTACACGCCGAGGATCAGCCGCATGTTGCGGTTCGCCAGCTTGGTCAGCGCGTCGTCGATGGCGCCGAAGTCGTACTTGCGGTCGTCGGGAGCGTCCGGCGGAAGAGTGCGCGGATCGGTGGGCTGCAACTGCCGCCACGACACGCGCAGACTGGCGTCATAGGACGCGGGCCACCCCGAATACCGCTGCTGCGCGGGGTTTGCTTGCGGGAAAAGAGGGTTCAGCAGAGTCTCGTACTGGCCGCGCAGCGGATTGGGGATCTCCTGGACGCTGGGCGGTATGGCCGGACTGACCATGGCCGACAGCGGCCCGGGATCGGGGTGGCCGCCACAGCCGGCCAGCGCCAGTGCCGTGCACGCGACAACGACCGACACGCCAATTCTCGACAACAAACCGTACCTCGACACCAGGATCAGATCGCGCCCGCCGACAGCGCCTCGCGGTCGGCGACGCGTCCGGGCACCCCCACCGTCACCCGGATGCTCACCGAGGGGGTGATCACGTGCCCGCCGATGGTCATGCGCTCGCGCAGCATCGTCACCAGACGCCGGGCGAAGGCCTCGGCGGTCGCGGCCACCATCGGCCGCTCGGGAATGATGACGAACTCGTCGCCGCCCAGGCGGGCGATCATGCCGTCACCCGCGCACACGCGCATGCGTTGCGCGAACACCTTGATGAACCAGTCACCCGCGGCATGGCCGAGGCCGGTCAGGTCGTCGTGCTCGGCCAGGTAGCGCAGCTTCTCCTCGGCGGCGATGCGCGCCTGCAACTGCGCGAACAGGGCGGCGACCGCCTCGAGGGTGCTGATCTCGCCCTGCTTCCACTTCCTGGCGCCGAACCTGACGAACGCGAGCACCCCGGTGGTCGCCTCTCCGGAGACCAGCGGCGCGGCGGCGACGGACGGCCAAGCGGGCACCCGGGTCGCGTTCGCCCCCGTGGCCTTCACGAGGAGGGCGGCAACCGAGGTCACGACGAGATCCGGGTTGCGCGGCACGGGCTCCTCCGATACGAAGCGCATGTCCCGGCTGGCACCGGGCGCAATCAGGGCGGTGGTCGTCTGCAAAGTCGCTACCCCCGATGCGCAAACGTACCGGGCGCGCCTACTTTCGGCGTCTGTCTGGCGGGGTACGTCGGCGCGGGGGCCGGTCACGGATTGGCGTAGCGCAGCCTAACACGCTCAACCCGCGCAGCTAGAGGGATATTTTTGCCGCCCACGCGCCTCGGCGGCACGGCGACGACCGAGATGTCCGCCTCGTCTGCGGGCGACCGGCGACGGACGTCCACGGGGCGCGAAGCGGCCGTTCTGTCAAGCTGGGGCGGTGCGAATCGACCGGCTCGGCGATCTCGGCGCCGCACCCCGGGTGCTGCGGGCGATCGGCGACGCCACCGGCCGGCTCGGCCTGCCGCCGCCGGCCGCGCTGACCGGCGACTGGTTCGGCGCGGCGGCGGTGATCGCGCCGAGTCTGTCGCTGCAACCCGTGGACGGCGCCGACGCGTTCGCCGTCCCGCAGGACCACCGCGCGCAGGATCCCGACGCGGTGGGCGGCGGCTGGATCGGATACCTGTCATACCCGGACGCCGGCGCCGACGGGCGAGGAAGCCGGATCCCCGAGGCCGCCGGCGGTTGGACCGACTGCGTGCTGCGCTGCGACCCGGACGGGCGGTGGTTCTACGAGAGCCTGTCCGGTACGCCGATGCCGGACTGGCTCACCGCCGCGCTGGCGGCGCCCCCGGCCCGGACGCGCGGCTGCCGGATCGCCTGGGACGCTGCCGACCGGGACGCACACCGCGGCGGGGTGCTGGCCTGCCTGGACGCGATCCGCGCGGGCGAGGTCTACCAGGCGTGCGTGTGCACCCAGTTCACCGGGACGGTCGCCGGGAACCCGCTGGACTTCTTCGTCGAGGGCGTCGCGCGTACCGCCCCGGCCCGAGCGGCCTATCTCGCCGGACCATGGGGCGCGGTGGCATCGCTGTCCCCGGAGCTGTTCCTGAAGCGGCGGGGGTCGGTCGTGACGTCCAGCCCGATCAAGGGCACCCTGCCGCTGGACGCCTCGCCGTCGGCGCTGCGCACGTCGGTCAAGGACGTGGCCGAGAACACCATGATCGTGGACCTCGTGCGCAACGACCTGGGCCGGGTCGCGGTCGTCGGCACGGTCACCGTGCCCGAGTTGCTGGTGGTGCGGCGGGCGCCGGGCGTGTGGCACCTGGTTTCGACGGTCTCGGCCCGGGTTCCCGCCGGGTTACCCACGACGGCGTTGCTGGACGCCGCCTTTCCCCCGGCCTCGGTGACGGGCACCCCGAAGCACCGCGCGCGCCAGCTGATCTCCCGATGGGAACAGCGGCGACGCGGAATATATTGCGGCACGGTGGGCTTGGCCTCCCCGATCGCCGGGTGCGAGCTCAACGTCGCGATCCGCACGGTCGAGTTCGACGCGGCGGGCGGCGCCGTGCTGGGCGTCGGCGGCGGGATCACCGCCGACTCCGATCCCGACGGGGAGTGGCAGGAGTGCCTGCACAAGGTGGCTCCGATCGTCGGGATGCCACGCATCCCGGCCGCGGCGCCGGTCGGACGGTAGCTAAACGGCCCGGGCCCCGCCGGTGAAAATCCGGGTAACCTGCACGCCAGTGGCCTCGAGCGCCTAAGCTCGAGCCATCGGCCCGCGCTCGGCGCGTGTCGGCTGTTCTGGAGGGGTCTGTCATGAGAATCGCTGTCCTCGGTGCCGCCGTCGCCGCGCTCGTGGGCGGGACGCTGGCGGTCACGCCGGTGACCAAGGTGAGCGCGCCCTTGCCGGCGGGGGAGGTCTGCAACGGCGCGGGGGGCGCCGGATGCGAGAAGCTGGCCTCAGTCCTCATGCCCGAGGCCCCGAAGCCGATTGCGCGGGCCCCCGAAACCTCGCCCTTTTCCGAGGCGGGCAACGTGATCGCCCCGAGACCGGCGCCCGAACCCGGCGTGCCGTCGGCCGATAGCGAAGTGCCGGGCGGCCCACCCGGCGGATTGGTCGGTGGCGGCGGCGCATCGGGCATCGGCGGGGGCGCCACGCCGGCCGCGGGGCTGGGCGGTGTTCCCGACGTCGGGCTCGGCGGCATCCCCGACCCGTACGAGGTCGCACCCATGCTGCCCGGCCTGGCCGGAGTCGGCGGCCTGGCCGCCGTCCCCAACAGCGCGGCCGTCGCCGTGTCGGTCGCGCAGGGCGTCGTCGGCGTCGGCGGCAGCCTCGTCGGCATCGGCACAGGCCTGGTGGGTACCGTCGAGTCCGCCGTGATCGCAGTCGTGTTCCTGAAGAACGCCGGCCTCCTGCCGAGCAACATCGGCCTGCCCTCGGTTTCGCTGCCGTCGGTGGGCTCACTGGGCGTGCCGGGCATCGGTGCGCCCAGCCTGACGACCGCGGCGGCCGCGCTCCCCGCGGTGGCGTCCATCCCGGGCGCGGCGGCGGTCCTCCCGGCGGTGGGTCTGCCCTCGGTGGGCCTGCCCGCGGCCCCCGCGCTGCCCGCGGTGGGTCTCCCGGCGGCCCCCGCGCTGCCCGCGGTGGGTCTCCCGGCGGCGCCCGCCCTTCCCGCGGCGCCCGCCCTTCCCGCGGCGCCCGCCCTGCCCTCGTTTCCCCAGGTCGGTCTACCCGCGGCGCCGGCGCTGCCGGCGCTGCCCGCGGTCGGTCTGCCCGCGCTCCCGGCGGTCGGCGTTCCGGCGCTACCGGGCCCGCCCGCCATCCCGCACCCGCGATTCTGCACGCCGTCGATCGGGCCCATCGGGGCGTGCACGCCCTGACCGGCTCAGCCGTTCCGGGACCGCAGCAGCGCGTCATAGAGCTGGCGTGAGCGCACCCCCGGGTGCGCCGCCGCCACCTCGCCGCAGGCGTCTTTGACGCGAACACCGTCCGCGACGAGTTCTTCCACCCGCGTCACCAGCGCCGGCAGGTCGGCGCGGGGGATGGCGCCGGCCAGCACGACGGTGATCTCGCCGAGTACACCGTCGGCCGCCCAGGCCGCCAACTCCTCGAGCGGCCCGCGCACCACTTCCTCGTGCACCTTGGTCAACTCTCGGCACACCGCCGCCGAGCGGGCGCCGCCGAGTTCCTCGACCGCGTCGCGCAGGCACGCGGCCAGCCTGCGCGGCGACTCGAAGAACACGCATGTGCGGGGCTCGTCGGCCAGCGACGCCAGCCAGGTCCGACGCGCCGAGGCCTTGCGTGGCGGGAATCCCTCGAAGCAGAACCGGTCCGAAGGCAGACCGGAGACGGCCAGCGCGGTGGTCACCGCCGACGGCCCGGGCAGACACGTCACCGGCAGGCCCGCCTCGACGCACGCCACGACCAGCCGGTAGCCGGGATCGCTGATCACCGGCATGCCCGCGTCGCTGACCACCAGCACGGTCGCGCCTGACTTCACCTCGTCGACCAGGGCGGGCACCCGCTCGGCCTCGACCTGGTCGAACAGGCTGATCACCCGGCCCGCGATGCGCACCTCGAGCGCCCGGGCCAACTTCCGGACCCGGCGGGTGTCCTCGGCGGCCACCACGTCGGCGCGCGCCAGGGCGTCGGTCAGCCGTGGCGACGCATCCGAGGGCTGCCCCAACGGGGTCGCGCCGAGCAACAGCCGACCGTGGGTCATGCCCCACAGCCTACGATCGACACCGATGACCGCCCCGCCCCGCGAATCCTCCCTCGCCGACCGGGGGCGTGTCGTGCCCGTCGTCAGCCCGGGACGGCTGGTCCCGCTCGCGGACTTCGGGCCGACCGACCGCGTCCGCGGCTGGGTCGCGACGGGCGTCATCACGCTGCTGGCGACGGTAAGCCGGTTCGTGAACCTGGGCTCGCCGACCGACGCCGGCACGCCCGTCTTCGACGAGAAGCACTATGCGCCGCAGGCCTGGCAGATGCTGCACAACAACGGGGTGGAGGACAACCCCGGCTTCGGCCTGGTGGTCCATCCCCCCGTCGGCAAGCAGGTGATCGCGCTGGGCGAGGCGATCTTCGGCTACGACGGCGTGGGCTGGCGGTTCAGCGGCGCGCTGCTGGGGGTGGTGCTGATCGCGCTGGTGACGCGCATCGTGCGGCGGATCAGCCGCTCGACGCTGGTCGGTGGCGTCGCCGGGTTGCTGCTCATCTGCGACGGCGTCAGCTTCGTCACCGCGCGGACCGCGCTGCTCGACGGGATCCTCACCTTCTTCGTGGTGGCGGCTTTCGGCGCGCTCGTCGTCGACCGCGACGAGGTGCGCCGGCGGATGCACGTCGCGCTGCTGGAGGGCCGCAACGCCGAGACCGAGTGGGGTCCGCGGCTCGGGGTGCGCTGGTGGCGCTTCGGCGCCGGGGTGTTGCTCGGGTTGGCATGCGGGACGAAGTGGTCCGGTCTGTACTTCGTCGTGTTCTTCGGCGCGATGTCGTTGGCGTTCGACGTGGCCGCACGGCGTCAATATCAGGTCACGCGGCCCTGGCTGGGGACGGTGCGCCGCGACGTGGTGCCCACCGGCTACGCGCTGGGGCTGATCCCGATCGCCGTCTACCTGGCCAGCTACGCACCGTGGTTCGCCTCGGAAACCGCGATCGACCGGCACGAGGTGGGTCAGGGAATCGGCCCCCACTCGGTGGTGCCGCTACCCGACGCCGTTCGCTCGCTGTGGTACTACACCGCCAAGGCGTTCCAGTTCCATGCGGGCCTGACGAACGCCGCCGGCAACCACCACCCGTGGGAGTCCAAGCCGTGGAGCTGGCCGATGTCGTTGCGGCCCGTGCTCTACGCCATCGACCAGCAGAACGTGCCCGGCTGCGGGGCGCAGTCGTGCGTCAAAGCCGAGATGCTCGTCGGCACGCCCGCCATGTGGTGGCTGGCGGTACCGGTACTGGTCTATGCGACGTGGCGCACGGTCGTGCGCCGGGACTGGCGTTACGCGGCAGTTCTGACCGGTTATTGCGCGGGGTGGCTGCCGTGGTTCGCCGACATCGACCGGCAGATGTACTTCTTCTACGCGGCGACGATGGCGCCGTTTCTGGTGATGGCGATCGCACTGATCTGCGGCGACATTCTCTATGCCCCTGGGCAGGGCCGGGAACGCCGCACGCTCGGGCTGATCCTGGTGAGTTGCTACGTGGCCGTGGTGGCCACCAACTTCGCCTGGCTGTTCCCGGTGCTCACCGGGCTGCCCATCTCGCAGCAGACTTGGAACATGGAGATCTGGCTGCCCAGCTGGCGGTGAGTGCGCGATCGTTCGCGCCGCGATTGCCGTGGGGGCCGTGATCCGGGCCGGCCCACAACCGTGGCGGCAATCTCGGCGCCGGCAGCCTAGACGGGATTGCGGGCGACGGGACAGGACATGCAGCGGGGGCCGCCGCGGCCGGTGCCCAGCTCGGAGCCCGCGATGGTCAGCACCTCGATGCCGGCGTCCTGCAGACGGGTGTTGGTCTGGACGTTGCGCTCGTAGGCGACGACGACCCCGGGCGCCAGCGCCAGGGTGTTGTTGCCGTCGTCCCACTGTTCGCGTTCGGCGACGACGGGATCCAGGCCGGTGTCGATGACCCGCAGCTTGTCGATGCCCATCGCCTTGGCCGCGGCCTCCAGGAACGGCGCCTCGTCGCTGATGGTCACCCCGTCGGGTGTGCGCTGGATGGTGAACGCCGAGAGCGAGTCGACGATGTTGGCGTACATCACCACGGTGTCGGTGTCGACCATCGTGCACACGGTGTCCAGGTGCATCTGCGCGCGCCGCTGCACGATCGGCACCGCCAGCACGGTGGTCGCCAGGTCGTCGTCGAAAAGGCTGCGCGCCAACGCTTCCGCGCCGGCCGGGGAGGTGCGTTCACCGACTCCGACCGCGAGCACGCCGGGGGCGAGCAACAAGACGTCACCGCCCTCGACGGGCGCGGTGCGCGACTCGTAGGCCCGCCGCACCCCGGTGAAGCGTGGGTGGTGCGCGTAGATGAGGTCGGTCAACGAGGCCTCGCGCACGCGCGCCTGCAGCGCCAGGGTCGGGATGACCACCCGCGGCCCGATCCAGATCGACGAGTCGCGGGTGAACAACAGGTTGGGCAGTGGGTCGATGACGAAGTCGGACCCCTGGTGCATGCGCAGCACCAGCGACACGTCGGTGCGGGTGTCCGGCGGCAGCTCGCTGAACGTCATCCCGGCCATCAGCACGTGGGCCAGCTTGCCCGGTTCGAGGCTGCGCAGGTGGGCCGAAAGCTCTTGCGCCAGCGGAACTCCCAACCGGCGCGCGTCGACCGCGGCGGCCACGCCCTGCATCCGGGCGGCCCCGCTGTGGTTGAGCGCCTCGGTCAGCAGGTCCGACATCAGCAGCACCTCCACACCGCGGTTCCGCAGCAGTTCGGCGAACTGGTCGTGTTCCTCCTGCGCGCGCGCCACCCACGGCAGCCCGTCGAACAGCAACTGGTCGACGTTGCGCGGGCTGAGCCTGCCCAGTTCGGCGCCCGGGCGGTGCAGGATGGCCACCCGTAGCGTGCCGACCTCGGAATCGGTGCCCAACTCAACAACGCCCACAGACCAACCGTAGCGGCGCTGCGATCCGGCCACACATCCGCCGCGCCGCCACCTGTTCGAACGTGCGTGCGATAAACTGGGCGGCGTGGGGATCGCGGTTCAGGGCTCGCTTTTCGAGCACACCGAGCGCCGCCACCTCGGCGACGGCGCCTTCGTCGAAATCCGCGCCGGCTGGCTGGCGGGCGACTCGCCCGACGAGGCCGGCCTGTTCGACGCCCTGCTGAGCACCGTGCCGTGGCGGGCCGAACGCCGCCAGATGTACGACCGGGTGGTCGACGTGCCGCGGCTGGTGAGCTTTCACGACCTGACCATTGAGGATCCCCCGCACCCCGTGCTGGGGAGGCTACGGCGGCGGCTCAACGACATCTACGCCGGCGAACTCGGCGAGCCGTTCACCACGGTGGGACTGTGCTACTACCGCGACGGCTCCGACAGCGTGGCCTGGCACGGTGACACGATCGGGCGCAGCAGCGCCGAGGACACCATGGTGGCGATCGTCAGTCTGGGCGCCACCCGCACCTTCGCGATGCGGCGCCGCGGCTCAGGTCCCCAGGGCCCGTCGTTGCGGCTGCCGCAGGCGCACGGCGATTTGCTGGTGATGGGCGGGTCATGCCAGCGCACCTGGGAACACGCGGTGCCCAAGACTTCGTTGCCCGCGGGTCCCCGAATCAGCATCCAGTTCCGGCCCCGCGACGTCCGCTGACCGGCTCAACTGCGGACCGCGGCCACCGCCTTGACGAGCAGGTCGCGGGCGCGATCGGTGTCGACCGGGGCCACCGGCTGGTCGGGGATGACCAGCGGGTTGGCGATGACGATCACCTGGTAGTCCCCGAACTGGGCCGAATAGTCGTAGAGCTCGCCGGTGCGAGCCGCCCCGGCGACCACCGCCTGCAGGACGCGGTGGGTGCCCAGGGTGTGCACCCCGTCGATGTGCGGCGCGTCGACCACCTCGATGCCGCCCCGCAGCTGGGGCCCGGAGAACGCCACCTTGGCGCAGTCCTTGCCCGGCTCGGCGAGCGGCACCGGCGCCGAGGTCTCCACGGCGATCACGACGAACCGGTTGCCCTTGCCCTCGGCCGAGACGGCGGCCATATTGCCCTTCAGGTCCGGCGGCATGTCCGGGCCGACGGCCACTTTCGCGCAGTTGGCGGGATCGAAGCGCAGCCCCGCCGGTAACTTGCGCGACTCCAGCAGCAGCGGATCGATCCCCCTCTCGCTGGTGTCGTTGACGGTGAAGTCGGGCCCGAAACTCGACTTGACGGCGGAAACCTTGCCGATGTCGGCCTTCATCGAGGCGTCCGTACCCGATGAGCAGCCGGCAAGCACGCACACACACGCGGCCGCGGCCCACAGCTTCAACATCGTGGTCAATCTACCCAAGGCCGCCGCTCAGCCGCGCAGCGTGGACACCGTGGTGACGAGCAGGTCGGCGGCGAACTGCGGTGGCAGCGCCGGAAGCGCCGAGCCGGGATCGGTGACCAGAGTCGTGAACGCATAGCACTCGCCCAGATAGGCGATGAAAGTGTATGCCCGCGAATCGATCTGAGTTCCCGACTCGACGGAGGACTTGAGGTCGGCCACCATTCCGAGGGTTTGCGCCCCGTCGACGTGCGGGGCCGCGGTGAGGTGCACGCCGGCCGTGGTGTGGGCGGCGCTCATAGTCCACTGACCGCAGGCCGCGACGAGATCGGCGGCGGGGCCCACCGGCCCGGGCAGCGTCACCACGACGGCGTCGACGATGCCCCCCGGACCCGAACCGGACACGCCCTGGGCGGACCGGCCCCGCCCCGTGCCGGGGTCGGCGAGCGCGGCGCAGCGCGCGGGCCTGGCCCGGATGTCAGCCGCGTTCGCCGTCAGGCCCCACGTCAAGTCGGGTGCGGCGTCACTCGCAATGCCGCCGGTCACCTCGTAGCCGGGCGGAAAGTCGCGCACGATCCGCTTGATGTGGGCGGGGTTGATGGTGGCGCCGGGCACCGCGGGGGGCGGCGACGTGGCCGACGGGCCTGGCGCCGGCGACGTGGCGCACGCGGTCGCCAGCAGGGTGAGCGCGGGAACCGCCGCCCTGCCGATCCGGAACGACCGCATGCGGTGTTCCTACCACGAAAGTCCGTTTCGTCCGGGCATTCCGGGCGCCTAGCCGACGGCCTCGATCACCTGGCGGGCGACGCGGCTGATCTGATCGGCCATCGCGCGCTTGAGGCCCACGTCGCGGCGGCGGGGCACGTCGATCACGGTGGCGATGACTCCGACGTCTTCGCGCTGCCAGACCGCGCCGTAGTGGTCCATGATGGCACGCATCGCCGAGTTGCCGGAAAGCATTCGCGCCGAAAATCTTTCGACTCCGTTGAGCCTCGCGGCGATGGACAGCGCACCGATCAGGAAGCTGCCGATCCCCCGGCCCTGATAGTCGTCGGCGACCGTGAACGCGATCTCGGCGACCGTGGGGTCGTTCTCGTCGCGCACGAAACGCGCGTCCGCCACCGGGTCGGCCCCGTCGGTCACCACCCAGACGAAGTGGTCGACGTAGTCGACCTCGGAGAGGTAGTGCAGCAACGCCGGGCTCGGAACCCGGGCCGTCATGAACCGCCGGTACAGCGTCTCGGCCGAATAGTGGACATGTCCGCGCACGGTCCGTTCGCTGTCGCCGGGCAGAACCGGGCGCAGCAGCAGGCGAGTTCCGTCGCGCAACCGGATCGGGATCGGCGTGATAAATGCGGCGAGGCGTTGGCGCACCATGCGCAGCAACCGGTCCATGATCCCGGGAATGTGCACCAGCCGGGCGAATGCGTCGCCGTCGCCGATCCAGCCGGTGAGGGCTTCGACGGTGGTGACCGTCGCCGTCCGCGGGATGTCGCGCAGCAGCGCGATCTCGCCGACGATCATGCCGGGGAGGGCGCTTTCCCGGATCACCACGCCGTCATCGCCGACGTGTTCGATCTCGGCGCTGCCCGAGGAGATGAGCAGGAACGACACCGCTTGCTCGCCCTGCCGCATCAGCACCTGACCGCTGGCGGCACGCAGCGGCTGCACACTGGCCGCCAGCGGCCCCAGGTCCGCGATGGGGCATCCCTGGAAGATCTCCATGCCCACGAGCTCTTCGGCTCGCGCACCCGTCAGTTCGGCCACTGCGATGTCCTAGGGGTCGCGGAGCGCGGGCGGCCGCGACGGCGCGCCCGCACTGCTGTGAACCTGCCGCTTGTCCTTGCGCCTCCCCCGACCTTCACCCGCCCCAGTTCGCGGCGCGATACCACTCAGGCTATGGCCTCCGATCAGGATGCGGCAACAACCGGTAGCCGCACACCGGCAGGCCTGCGCCAATTAAAAAACTGCGTTCACCAACGGTGAGGTTCTCTTTGGCGTGGACACGTCTTTGTCCTCGGCCGGGAGGCACGTCGGGGCCGCACGCCCATTGGCGCAATTGTCGGAC
>NZ_JBYCLG010000027.1:0-5146 GCF_057473785.1 Mycobacterium sp. TH-M103 | reverse complement strand
CGAGCCACTGCTGGCCGGTGACCATGGTGATGCCGACGTAGCCGTCCTTGGCCGGTTCGATCGAGGGCACCTCCAGGGTGCGCCGGATCGGCGGCCGCCGCAGCAGCTGCGAGTGCAACCATTCGCTGCTCTGCATCGCCGTCATCGCCTCGAGCATGGACAGGTCGAGGTGCTCGCCGGGGCCGCCGCGCGCGACGCGGCGGCCCACGGCCAGCGCGCCGAACGCGGCGTACACGCCGCCCATGTACTCGCCCAGGTCGCCGCCGATCGAGATGGGCGGCCCGGCGGGGTCACCACGAAACCCCGGCGAGCCCGCCCAGGCCTGCAGCGTCAGCTCACTGGCAGCGCGCCCGGCGTACGGCCCGCTCCAGCCGAAGTCCGAGATGGTGACGACGATCGCGTGCGGGGAGTCGGCCAGCAGCCGCCGCGGATCGATCCCCAGCGCCGCGGCCCGCGCCCGGTCGGCGGTGACGACCACGACGTCGGCGGCGGCCAGTTCGGCACGATAGCGTTCCGAATCCGGCGCGAAGGTCATGCTCTGCTTGCCCGCGTTGAGGTAACTGAACAACGGTGCATCACCCTCGGCGACCGGTGCGCAGCCGGCGGAGTAGCGTCGCAGCCAGTCCCCTTGGGGTGGCTCGATTTTGCGCACCTGCGCACCGGCGTCGGCCAGCAGCTTCCCGCAGTAGCCGCCGGCGATCCGGTCGCTGATCTCGACGACACGCAACTCGGCCAGCGGTGTCGGGCGGCAGTTGGACCCGCAGCTCACCCGGCTATTTATACCATTACTGCTAAAATAGCTGAGCCTGTGGAGTGGACTTGGCTGCGAGGATCGGATGACCGCCTTGGGAATTGCACCTGACTCCCGCCGCCGGCTGTCGGCGCCGCGGATCGCCGAGATCGTGGCCGACGAGTTGCGTCGCCAGATCGTCGACGGCGAGCTCGCCGACGGCGATCTGCTGCCGCGCCAAGAGGTGCTCGTCGAACAGTTCAACGTCAGCCTGGTGTCGCTGCGGGAAGCGCTTCGGATCCTGGAAACCGAGGGGCTGGTGTCGGTGCGCCGGGGCAACAGGGGCGGCGCCGTCGTGCACGCCCCGGCGAAAACCAGCGCGGCCTACATGCTGGGCCTGTTGCTGCAGAGCGAGTCCGTCGAGGTCGCCGACCTGGGCATGGCGCTGCAGGAGCTCGAACCGGCCTGCGCCGCACTGGCGGCCCAACGGCCGGACCGGGCCGACACCTTGGTCCCCGAGCTCAAGCGGGTCAACGATGCCATGGCCGAGCATCTCGACGATGGCCGGCGGTTCACCGAAATCGGCCGCCAGTTCCACGATCTCATCGTCCGCGGCTGCGGGAACCACACCATCATCGCGGTCGTGGGCAGCCTGGAGACCCTGTGGACCGGCCACGAACGGCAGTGGGCCGACGAGAGTGCGGCGCGCGGCACCTACCCCTCGTTGGCCAAGCGCCGCGCGGTGCTGAACACCCACGTCAAACTGGCCGAGACGATCGCCGAGGGCGACGTCGACCGGGCCCGCCGCATCGCGGGCCGCCACCTCGCCGACACCCAGACCTACGTGCTGTCCGGGGCATCCGGTCAGCGGATCAATGCGCTGTCGCCGCAAGCGTTCTCCCGCTTGGAGTCCCGCCCGCGGGACTTGCGGCGCTCCTGAAGGCCGCCCCGTGAGAACCGCGCTGGTGACCGGCGGCAGCGGCGGGATCGGGAAGGAATGCGGGCGCAGGCTCTGCGAGCTCGGGTACGACGTCGTGCTGGTGGCCCGGCGCGAAGCCCCGCTGCGGACGGCCGCCGTGGAGATCGGTGCGCGTCACATCGCGGCGGACGCCTCGGACGGCGACGGATTCGCCTCCGCGATCGCGGTTTTGAACTCGATCGACCTCGTGGTCCACGCGGCGGGCACGTTGGGCGGGACCTACGCGCGCAAGCAGACGTTTGCGCAGTGGCGCGACATCATGTCGGCGAACCTGGACTCGTGCTTCGTGGTGACCGCCGCGGTGCTGCCCCGGATGCGCGCCGGTTCGCGGCTGGTGTTCGTCTCGTCATCGGCGGCGCACGAGCCGATGCCGGGCCGCACCGCCTACTCGGCGTCCAAGGCCGGAGTCAACGCGTTCGCCCGGGCGCTGGCGCTCGAAGTCGATCGGGACGGTATCAGCGTCCACCTCGTCACGCCGGGTCCGGTGGAAACCGAGATGCTCCAGGACGTTCCGTTCGAGATGTACGCGATCCAGGCGTCCGATGTCGCGGCGACGGTCGCCTGGCTCGACACCGTCGACCCGTCGGTCGACCTGCCGGAGATCCGGCTCGGTGCGGTGCGGCGGGGCCCCTTCGCGCGGCCGCCGATCGTCCCCACCGAGGCCCGGCGGCGCGCGGCCGCCGCCGACCCGTCCCCTTAGCTGGCTATCTTTAGTATGTTAGAGGTCTTATGGACGTCGGCCTGAACTCGGACCAGCTGTCGCTGCGCGACGCCGTGCGCGACGTCCTGCGCACCGAGTGCCCACCCGACGCCGCCCACCAAGCCCTGACCGACCCCGACCGCTGGCGCAGCCTGTGGAAGACGGTCGTCGGGCTGGGCTGGACCGAACTGGCGGCCGGCGACTACGGCCCCGTCGAATTGGCGGTGGTCCTCGAGGAATGCGGCGCCGCGATCGCGCCGATCCCGTTGCTGAGCAGCGTCGGCCTGGCCGCGGGCGCGCTGCGCGGCACCGGCCTCGACTCCGTGCTCGCCGAGATCGCCGGCGGTGCCGTCGCGACCCTGGCGGTCCACTCCCCCGGCGCCCGGCTGCCCGGGGCCCCGATGGCGCTGCACAACGGACGCCTGCGCGGACGCGCAGTCGCGGTCCCCAACCTGCCGCGCGCCGAGTTCCTCGTCACGCTGGCCGATGCCGGCGACGGGTTCGTGGCGGCCGTGGCGCGCTGCGGCGACGGGGTGACCGCAGCGGCGGGCGAGTCCACCGACCCCGCACAACCCGTCGCCGACGTCGACGTCGACGCCGAGCCGCTGGCCACCGCGCCCCTGAGCTCGGCGGGCGTCGAATCGGCCCTCGCCACGCCGCTGGTGGCCGCGGCCGCCGACCTGGTCGGGGTGGCGGGCGCCGCGTTGCACCGCGCCGTCGAGCACGCCAAGACGCGCCGCCAGTTCGGCACGCCGATCGGCGCGTTCCAGGGAATCAAGCACGCACTGGCCGACAACTACGTCGCCGTGGAACGCGCCCGCAGCCTCACCTACGCGGCGGCCGCCCGGCTCGGCGACCCGGACACCGGTCCCGCGGATGCCTGGACCGCCGCGGCACTGGCCAAGGCGGCGGCCGGCGACGCGGCGGTCACCTGCGCGCGCACCGCGGTCCAGGTGCACGGCGCCCTGGGGCAGACCTGGGAACACGACATCCACCTCTACGTCCGGCACGCCTGGCAGTGCGCGGCGATGCTCGGCGACAGTCGCGCGCTCTACCACGAGGTGGGCCGCCGCTTTGCGGGAGGCGCGGAATGAGCCCTGTGGTCGAGGAATTCGGCGCCTGGCTGACGCGGTTTCTGCCCGGCGACTACTACGACAACTACCGCACCTACCGCTGGGACCTGGCGCTGCGACGTGACTACCAGCGCGCCGCCTTCGAAGCGGGCTGGATACAGCCGACCTGGCCGCGCGAGCACGGCGGGCGCTCGCTGGGTCTGCGCGACGCGATGGAAGTCCGGCTGGAGGCCGCCCTGCGCTCGGCACCCAAGCTGCCCAACATCGCCGGCCCCAACGTCGCCGCGCCCGGCATCCGCCAGTTCGGCACCCCCGACCAGATCGACCGCCTCCTGGTTCCCCTGCTGCGCGGCGACGAATGGTGGGCGCTGGGGATGTCCGAGCCGGAGGCCGGATCCGATTTCGCCGGGCTGCGCACGCGGGCCGAGCGGGACGGGGACCTGTTCCGGGTCACCGGTCACAAGATCTGGACCACGCAGGCACACGAATCACGGTGGTGCACCCTGTATGCCCGCACCGACCCGGAGGCGCCAAAGCACCGTGGCATTTCCTGCCTGATCCTCGACCTGCATTCCCCGGGCGTGCGGATCGAGCCAATCCGGATGGCGTCGATCTCGGACGAGACGTTCTGCGAGGTCTTCCTCGACGACGTCGAGGTGCCGGCCGCAAACCTGCTGGGGCCGCTCAACGGCGGTTGGAACGTCGCGTTGTCCTCGCTACACCATGAGCGCCAGATGATCTGGATCATGAACTGGGTCGAGATCAAGCGCGGGCTCGAGGCGGCGCGGGGCGGGCGCGACCCGGACATCTACACCGAACTCGGCGCGCTGCTCGGCGACGCCGAGGCGTTGCGCGCCACCGGGTACCGCGCCCTGAACAACGAGCTGGCCGGGCGCCCCAGCCCGGAGGCCGACATCTCCAAGCTACTCGGATCCGTGACCCTGCAGCGGGTTTGGGAGCTGGCCGCTGCCGCCCACGGACCCGGCTCGGCCGGGGAGCCCGATCTGCTGTTCGAGCGCCAGGACGCGCTGGCCGCCACCATCTACGGCGGAACCTCGGAGGTCCAACGCAACATCATCGCCGAGCGGCTGCTCGGGTTGCCGAAGGGATGACGAAGATGGACTACGATCTCGGCGACGACGCCGAGCAGCTACGACACCGGTTGCGCACGTTGATATCCGAGCACATCCCAGCGGACTTTCTGGGGGCGTGCACCGACGACCCGCAAGACCTGGCCACCACGGAGGCGTTCTGCAAGCTGCTGGCCGCCGAAGGGCTGCTGGCCCTGGCCTGGCCGAAAGAGCATGGCGGCGGTGGCGGTTCGGTCTGGCAGCAGACGGTGTTGCGCGAGGAGATGTGGGCGCGACACGAACCGCGCGGTCCGCAGTACATGGGAATCAACTGGGTCGGCCCGGCCCTGATGCGGTACGGCACAGCCGAGCAGAAGGCCAAGCATCTGGCGGCCATCGCGTCCGGCGACGTGATCTGGTGTCAGGGCTTCTCCGAGCCGGAGGCCGGCTCGGACCTCGCGTCGTTGCGTACCCGCGCCGTGCCCGACGGCGACGGGTGGCGAATCACCGGCCAGAAGGTGTGGACGTCGTACGCGCAGATGGCGTCCTGGTGCGTGCTGGCCGCCTGCACCCACCCCGACGCCCCGAAGTCCA
>NZ_JBYCLG010000026.1:0-2935 GCF_057473785.1 Mycobacterium sp. TH-M103 | reverse complement strand
CTGACGGCGCAGCACGTGCCGCGGGTCCGCCCACGACTGCGACCCGTCCGGCATGGTGATGTCGCAGAACATCCGCGCCGAGTGGTGGTGGCCGGCGGGACTCGCCCAGGGCAGCACCTGGAACGTCGACGGGTCCGGAATCGCCACGGTGTCGGATTCCGACACCCGGGCGAACCCCTCGATCGACGACCCGTCGAAGCCGATGCCCTCCTCGAAGGCGCCTTCCAGTTCCGCCGGGGCGATGGCGACCGACTTGAGGAAACCGAGCACGTCGGTGAACCAGAGCCGCACGAAACGGATGTCCCGTTCCTCGAGCGTGCGCAGGACGAATTCCTTCTGCCGATCCATATCTCGCACAGTATGCAACCCCTGTTAATTCTGTGTTACCACCGTC
Source organism: Mycobacterium sp. TH-M103 (assembly GCF_057473785.1). NCBI lineage: Bacteria > Bacillati > Actinomycetota > Actinomycetes > Mycobacteriales > Mycobacteriaceae > Mycobacterium > Mycobacterium sp. TH-M103. The sequence continues at coordinate 2,541 of NZ_JBYCLG010000026.1, read as the reverse complement.
GTTAAATGCCCGCTCAGAACCGTTGCGAAGCGCAGACACGCGGGCGGACCGGCCTCAGCGACACTGCAGCGAGGGCGGAGGCAGGGCCACGCCGAGCAGATAACGCACCACCGCGGTGTCCACGCACTGGTCACCGTTGAACACCGCGGTGTGCTGCGTGCCGCCGTAGGTGATCAGCGGCGCGCCCAGCTGACGGGCGAGGCTGACCCCGGCCTGGTACGGGGTGGCCGGGTCGTGGGTGGTGGACACCACGACCGCCTTGCCCGGAGCGGCGGCGCTCGCGGCGTGCGGGGCCGACGTGGCCGGCACCGGCCACAGCGCGCACAGGTCGCGGGGGGCGGTCCCGGTGAACGGCCCGTAGCTCAGGAAGGGGGCAGCCTGGCGGATCTGCTGATCGGCGGCGACCCAGCTCGCCGTGTCCGTCGGCGTGGGCGCGTCCACGCAGCGGATCCCGTTGAACGCGTCCTGGTCGTTGCCGTAATGTCCGCTGCGGTCGCGGCCCTCGTAGTCGTCGGCCAGCATCAGCAGGTCGGAGGCGTCGGTGCCGCGCTGCAACCCGAGCAGGCCACTGGTCAGGTACTTCCAATGGGCCGGGGTGTAGAGCGCGTTGATGGTTCCGGTGGTCGCGTCGGCGTAGCTGAGACCGCGCGGGTCCGCCGTGCGGCCCGGCTTGAACACCAGCGGGTCTACCAGCTGGTGGTAGCGGTTCACGAACTGGGCCGGGTCGGTGCCCAGCGGGCAGGCCGGCGATCGGGCGCAGTTGAGGGCGTAGTCGTTGAAAGCGGTTTGGAATCCGGCCATTTGGCCGATGCTTTCCTGGATGGGGCCGACGGTCGGGTCGATGGCGCCGTCGAGCACCATCGCCCGCACGTGGGCGGGGAATGCCTCGAGGTAGGTGGTGCCCAACTCGGTGCCGTAGCTGTAGCCGAGGTAGTTGATCTGGTTCTCGCCCAGCGCCTGACGGACCATGTCCATGTCGCGCGCGGCCGAGGCCGTGCCGACGTTGGCCAGGAACTCGGTGCCCATGCGGTTCACGCACTGCTGGGCCAGCTGCCGGTAGATCTGCTCGATGTGCGCCACACCGGCCGGGCTGTAGTCGACCATCGGTTCGCGCCGGAACGCGTCGAACTCGGCATCGGTCCGGCAGCGCAGCGCCGGCGTCGAGTGGCCCACCCCCCGCGGGTCGAAGCCCACCATGTCGAAGTGGCGCGTGATGTCGGTGTCTTCCAGGTCCGAGGCCATTGCGGCCACCATGTCCACCGCCGACGCCCCGGGCCCGCCGGGGTTGACCAAAAGGGAGCCGATCCGCCGGCCGCTGGCGGGGACGCGGATCACCGCCAGCTTGGCTTGCGCCCCACCGGGATTGCGGTAGTCGACCGGTACCGCAACGGTGGTACACCGCGCGCCGGCGGGAACGTCGGTGGTGCCGTGGAGAAACAGGCTGCAACTGCCCCAGTTCTGCGGTACCGCCGCGGCGCGCGGCGGCGCGGGACTCGGGGTCTGGCCGGCGCCGGGCTCCGGTGCCGCACCGGCGACCGGCAGCGCCGCGGGTGATTGCGCCCCGAGCAGCAGTCCGAACGAGAGCAGCGCCGAGCTCCATGATCTCAGGCGCGACATGGCAGTCATCGTTGCAGCCGCGGATACCCGTGGCGGCGCGAAAGGATTACGCCTTGGTCTCGCTATCCCGGGCGCCGAGCGTGAACTCAGCGCCAAAAATCGGCGAAAATCTCGCCGTCAGTTCACGTTCGGCGAAGGCGTCAGCACTTGGCGCCGCGCGGTGGCGTGTCACCGCCGATGAGGTAGGCCGTCACGTAGTTGTCGATGCAGCTGTCGCCCTGGAACACCACGGTGTGCTGGGTCCCGTCGAAGGTGAGCAGCGAGCTGCGCAGCTCGTTGGCCAGGTCGACGCCGGCCTTGTACGGCGTCGCCGGGTCGTGGGTGGTGGACACCACCACGGTGGGCGCCAGGTTGGGCACCGAGATGGTGTGGGGCTTACTCGTGGGCGGCACCGGCCAGAACGCGCACGTGCCCAACGGTGCGTCACCCGTGAACTTTCCGTAGCTCATGAAGGGCGCGATCTCCCGCGAGCGGCGGTCCTCCTCGATGACCTTGGCCCGGTCCTTGATCGGCGGCTGGTCGACGCAGTTGATCGCCACCCGCGCGTCGGTGGCATTGGAGTAGTGGCCGCGCGAGTCGCGCCGCATGTACATGTCGGCCAGGGCCAGCAGGGTGTCGCCGCGGTCGCTCTCGAGTTCGGTCAGCCCTTCGGTCAGGTGGTGCCACAGCGTCGGGGAGTACAACGCCATGATCGTGCCCACGATGGCGTCGCTGTAGCTCAACCCCCGCGGATCTTTCGTGTGGGCCGGCCGGCCGATCATCGGGTCTTTCGGGTCGACCAGCTTGTCCACCAGACCGTGGTAGACCTCGACGGCCTTGGCGGGGTCGGTGCCCAGCGGGCAGGTCGGCTTCTTCGCGCAGTCGGCGGCGTAGTCGTTGAACGCGTCCTGAAACCCCTTGGCCTGGCGCAGGTCCGCCTCGATG
>NZ_JBYCLG010000025.1:0-8451 GCF_057473785.1 Mycobacterium sp. TH-M103 | reverse complement strand
GTGCGCCCCGTGACGCTCAGATAGCCGTCCGCGTCGATCTCGCAGATGTCGCCCATCCGCATCCACCCGTCGCGCGTGAACAGCTTGTCGTGGTCGGTGCCGCCGAGATAGCCGAGGCTGGTCGCCGGACCCCGGCAGGCGGGCTGGCCCCGTCCCGTGTCGGTGACGTCGCGGTCCCCGTCGAAGAGCCGGACCGCCATCTCCGGGACGATCCGCCCACCGGTGCGCAACCGGCGCTGGCGCGGATCGTCAAACGTGGTGGCGCTGAGAATCCCGGTCTCGTTCGAGCCGTAGAACTGCAGGATCGTGGCACCGGTGAGGTCCTCGAACTCGGCCGCGGGCCGGTACGGCAGCGCCTCGCCGCCGGTGAACACCACGCGCAGCGAACTCAGGTCGTGCCCGCGGGTGGCCGGATCCGCCATCAACATGGTCAATTGTGTGCTAACACAACATAACACGGTGGCCTTGTGCCGTTCTATCGCCTCGCATGCCGCCGTGGTGGTGAACCGGTCGAGGAGGACGGCGGTGGCGCCGAGGTAGATCGGGGTGGTGTGGCTGGTCCAGATCCCGAACCCGAACGGCATGGGAATGACCGGCAGGAACACGTCGTCCGGGCGCAGCTGCCCGTTGGCGACGGCCTTGCGGTGGAAGTAGTGCCAGCGGTTCTGGGTGTGCACCACGCACTTGGGCAGGCCGGTGGTCCCGGAGGTGGAGTTGATCAAAAAGACGTCGTCGGGGCCGAGCCGGGCCTCGTCGCCCGGGGCCGCGGGCGGGGCGTCGATGTCGAGGCGCAGGCCGTGCAGGGTGAGCACAGTCGGCCCGGACCCGGCACAGACTTCGGCCGCGGCGCCGCTGCGCGCACGATCGCTGACCATGATGTCGGGCCGGGCGCCGCGCAGGATCGCCGCAACCTCACGGGTGCCGGCGCGCGCACCGATGCCGACCACGACGGCGCCGCAGCGTTCGACGGCGACGAACAACGCGTGGATGGCAGCCGAATCCCCGTGCCACACCGCCACCCGGTCACCGCGCGTCACACCGGCCGCGGCCAACTGACCGGCCAGAGCTGTTGCCACGGAATCGAATTCGGCCCATGTCAGCGCGCCACCGGGATGGTCGATGTAGGCGGGACGATCGGGTGAGCCCTCGGCGTTGCGGCGGACCGCGTCCGACAGCGTCGCATCGGACCACCAGCCCTCGGCGCGGAACCGCGCCGAGTCATCGACGGCGAACGCCGGCGAGCCCATTATTTCCAGCTCACCGGCGCTCATGACCAAATGATAGGAAAGCCGCGGCCGGGCCGGTCGGCGGCGTCGTCAGGGAGTGGGCGGGGCGGCGGGGGCAGGGTGTTGATCGGTGTCGATGTCGGGAACCGCCGGGCGCCGGAAGTGCGGGTACGGACAGGTGACGTTGCGGATGCAGCCGCAGTTCAGGCCGACGATGCAGCCGCCCCCGCCGACGGGTTGGACGGGGCGTCGCCAGCGGTGGGCGGGGCCGGCGGCGGCGGGCTCACGCGGGAGGAAACTGCGCTTGCCGCCGTCGCCATCGTGGCGTCCGGTGACGTTCCGATCGCCCAGGCAAACACGGCCACGCCACCGCACAACACGGCTGTGGCCTTAGCCTTGCGATTTGACATGCCCCCCAGTGCATGTTGGCGTTTCCCCCTGGTTGGTACGCCGCGACCGGTTCCTAGAAGACTCCAAGAAGCTATGCAAGATCCTCCAAGGCCGGCGGCCGGCCGGGGTGGGGGTGGCGCCGGCGTTGCCGCGGATCAGCAGTTGCACGTCGAGCCGCTTCTGCAGCCCGCGGCCACGCTGTCGTCACCCTGAATCCAGGCATGCCCAACACCAGCCGATTGCTCGAAGCGCATCGATCCGCCGGACGCACGCTGCGCGCCGACGGGATCTCGTCGTTCCTGCTCGACGACGGGCCCCGGGACGCCGAACCGGTGGTGTGCGGCCACGGCGCACCAGGTGGTGCGCGACGATCGCCGCGGCGAACCACACGGCGATCGACTGCCACCAGGCGTCCGGGTTCCACAGCGTGGCCGGTTTGAACGTGGCCAGCACGTATCCCAACAGCGTGAACCCGGCGACCAGGCTCAGCAGGTGCAGTGGGTGGGATCCGTAGATCCGGGCGAACCACGCCAGGGCGCTACGCATCTGGGGCCGCCCGGAAGGCGATCGCGGTCACCCATTTGGTGTTGTGCGAGCCGGGCAGCGCGGGGACGACGATGCGTGCGGGATAGCCGTGGTCCGCGGACAGGTCGACGCCGTTGACGCGCAGCGCCAGCAGCGCGTCGGGGTCCAGCACCTGGTTGCGCTGCAGCGTCGCGCTGCCGAACGGGCCGGAGTCCAGCGAGGACACGTGCGCCGATTCCGGTGCCGGCACCCCGGCCAGGCGGGCCAGGTCGCCCAGACGCACCCCGGTCCAGGTCTGTACCGTCGACCAGCCCTCCACGCAGGCGATCGGCAGTGTCGCGGTGTACTGAGGCAGCGCCAGCAGCGCGGCGCGATCCAGGACGACCGGCCGCGCGCCGCCGGTCAGCGTGAGCCGCCAGCGCTCCCCCGTCCGGGCGCTGGAGATCCCGGCCGCCAGGGCGGTCCGGTTGATCTCGAAGTCGTTGGGCCCGTCGCCGCGGGTCCGCCCGCGGGGCAACAGCAGTGCGGCGTGCCGGGTGACGCCGCCCAGGGTCTGGCCCGCGGTGATGACGGCCATGAACAGCGCCCCACCGCCCACCAGCGCCAGTGCGCCGCGGCGGCTGATCGTGACGGGGCCCGGCTCGGCGGCGACCAGTCCGTCGGGCTCCCAGGGCTCCGCCCGGGTGTCCTCCCGACGGGTGCGCAGCACGTCGCGCAGTCGCATCGCGCGCAGGCTCGACCACATTCGGGGCGCCTTGATCGCGACGTGCACGAGGAACCCGGCGATGAACACCCACGCGCCGAAATAGTGCGCGGTGTAGAAGCTGAACCCGAAGCACTGGATGTTCAGCACGCCGGTCACGATTTCGAACAGGACGCCGCCGACCAGCATCAGCAGCGAAACCCGTTCCAGCAGTTGGGCGATCGAGCGCGACGGCGGCCACGCGAAGAGCCGGGGTATCACCGACCACAGCTTGGCCAGCACCACCGGGATCACCACGAGCCCGAGTCCCACGTGCAGTCCCTGGCTCAGCCGGTACAGCCAGGACGGGTCGGTGGGCCAGTCGAACGTCGGCAGCTTCAGCCACCCGACGTCGCCCGGGATCGCCTGCCCGAATCGCGGCCCGTAGGCGATGTAGGACAGCAGGCCCGTGAGGGCGACGATGGGCAGGGTTACCAGCAGCGTCGCGCCGAACACCGATGTCAGCCACCGCCCGCGCAGCGGGCTGCGCCACCGCTGCAGCCGCCGGGCGCCGGGCGGCGGATGGTCGTCGAGCGCACGCCACAGCCGGGCCGGGAAACCGTAGCGCGGCTCGGGTCGTTCGGGTCCGCTCACGGGCCGGCTTTCACGCGGCCGACCCGCCGCCGTCGGGGTAGAGCGTGGACCCGGTCACGTGATCGGCCCGTGGCAACGCCAAAAACGCTACGGCTTAGACGATTTCGGCGGGATGCGCGGTGCGGGTCGGACCGGGGAGAACACCGTTCACCCCGAACGCCGTTGGCTCCGAACTCGGCCGCCCACATGCGGGTCAGCGACTCCAGCGCCGCGCTGTAGACCGACGCCCCGGGCACGCCCTTCACGGCGGCCAACGACGTGACGTTGAGAGATTCCGCTCCCCCGCGCGAGCATCCCCGTGGCCAGTTCCGCGACCAGGAAGTGGGTACCGCGCACGTTGGTGTCGAACATCGCCTCGAAGCTTGCCAGATTCTGCTCCGCGGTGGGGCCTACCGGAAATGTACCGGCGTCCCGGCGCGCCATTGAGATCGCCGATGCCGTCCATCGGGAAATCCGATCGGCGTCGCGCAGGTGGCTGCGCACGGCGCGCGATCGGCGGCCCGGCCCCGGCCCGCCTATTGTCGGGGTGTGCTGACCGGCTTCCTGATCGCGCTGGGTTGCGCGGTCTGTTACGGCTCGGCGTCGGTATTGCAGGCGGCGGCCACGCGGTCGGTGGAAGCGGGCAGCGGCTCCGGGGTCGACCCCGTGCTGCTGGCGCGGGCCGCCCGGCAGTGGCGCTACCTGGCCGGCGTCGGCCTCGACGGGTTGGGCTTTTTGTTCCAGGTGGCGGCGCTGCGGTTGGTGCCGATCTATGTGGTCGCCGCGGCACTGGCCGCCTCGATCGCCGTCACCGGCGTCGTGGCCGCCTGGATGCTGTCGGCGCGCTTGTCGTGGGCCGAATGGACGGCCGTGGGCGTCATCTGCATGAGCCTGGTCGCGCTGGCCCTGGCCGCCGGACCGGGACACTCCCGGCACGCTCCCGCGGGATTGGGCTGGGCGTTGGTGGGCGTGGCGGCGGCGATCTTGGTGGCCGGCGCCGCCGCGGGCCGGCTGCCGGACCGCCCGCGCGCGCTCGCGCTGGGGCTGGCCGCGGGGACCGGCTTCGGAGTCATCGAGGTCGGCGTGCGGCTGATCGACGTCCTCGATCCCACCAAGCGCGCCTTCTACTCCAACCCGGCCCTGTACGCTGCGGCCACCGGGGGGATCGCCGGCTTCCTGCTGCTCACCTCCGCGCTGCATCGCGGATCGGTGACCACGGCCGTCGCCGGGATGGTTGTCGGCGAGACGATCGCGCCCGCACTCGTCGGAGTGGTGTGGCTGGGTGACAGCGCGCGCGACGGGCTCGGCTGGCTGGTGGTGGCAGGATTCCTGGTGGCCGTGGCGGCCGCGCTGGTGCTGGCGCGCCTCGGCGAGGCGCCGGAACAGGCCATCGGCGAGGCCGTCCTCTAGATCACGTTGTGGCCGCCGGCGTTTCGGAAGCCGGGGCGAAGGTGGTCCCGCGCGCCGGCCGCGTCCACAGCACCCCGCCCTGCGCATCGGCGCCGGCGGCGATCAACTCGCGTTTGAGGATCTTGTTGGTGGCCGTCACCGGCAGGTTGGCGTTGATGCGCACGTAGCGTGGCCACGCCTTCGGCGACAGGTCGGGCTGGGCGGTCAGAAACTTCTCGAAATCGCTTGGTGCCAAATCGGTTCCCGCACGAAGGACCAGTGCGGCCATCACCTGGTCGCCGACCCGCTCGTCGGGCACGGCATAGACCGCGACCTGGCTGACTTCGGGAATCCGGCTCAGGATGCGCTCGATGGGCGCCGCGGCCAGGTTCTCGCCGTCGACCCGCATCCAGTCGGCGGTGCGGCCCGCCAGGTAGATCCAGCCGTCGGCGTCGCGGTAGGCCAGATCGCCCGACCAGTACATGCCGTGCCGCAGGCGCTCGGCCGTCGCGGCGGGATCGTTGTAGTACCCCGTGAACGGGCCGGCGCCCGTGGTGTTGACGAGTTCGCCGACCGCGTCGTCGAAATTGATCAGGGCCCCGTTCTCGTCGAATTCGGCGACGGCGCACTCCTTACACGTCACCGGGTTGTAGATGCCGACCCCCGGATACGGCTTGCCGATCGAGCCGGGCGGGGCGCCGTCCTCGCGCACGACGATCACCGCGAACTCGCTGGAGCCGAAGCTGTCGATCACCCGGCAGCCGAAACGCCGCGCGAACTCGTCGATGTCGCGGTCGGTCGCCTCGTTGCCGAAGGCCACCCGCAGGGTGTTGTCGGCGTCGTCGGGGCGTTCCGGGGTGGACAGGATCAGGGCGAGCGGCTTGCCGACGTAGTTCATGTAGGTCACGCGGTAGCGGCGCACGTCGTCCAGGAAGCGCGACGGCGAGAACCGGACCGGGACCATGGTGGCGCCGCAGCCGACCCCGACCGCCCAGCCGGCGGCGACACCGTTGGAGTGGAACAGCGGCATCGACAGGTAGCAGACGTCGTCGGCGGCGATGTCGTACTGGAAGATCAGGCTCGCCCCGCACATGATCGCCATCCCGTGCGCGAACCGAACGGCCTTGGGATTTCCGCTGGTGCCCGAGGTGAAGATCATCATCAGCGTGTCGGTCGCGGTGACCTCGCGGTGGGCCACCAGGGGTGGCGCGGCCGCGACCGCCCCGGCGTAGCCGGACCCGTTCACGGCCAGCACCCGCACGCCGGACAGATCCAGGCCGTCCAGCAGCGGCAGGTGCTCGTCGTCGACGAGCAGGATCTGGCAGTCCGAGCGCCGGATGTCGGCGAGCAGGCCGGCGCCGCGCCGGGTGGTGTTGACACCGCACAACACGTAGCCGCCCAGCGCGGCCGCGGCCATCGCGCGCAGCATCTCCGGCGAGTTGGCGAGCAGGGCGCCGACGTGCAGCGGACGGGTGGGGTCGGCGAGCGCGATCAGGGCGGCCGCCTCGGCCACGGCCTCGGCGAGGTGATCCCGCCAGGTCCAGGTCCGGTCGCCGTGGGCGACGGCGCGGGTGTCGTTGTGCAGGCGTTGCCGTAGCAGTTGCTGGACCGTCTCCGGCACCGTCTCAGCTCCCGGACGCCGGGTCGAGCAGCGTGCGCAGGTCGGCGTAGACCAGGTCGCGCGCGAGCACCGACGCGGCCAGCGACGGAATCGTCATGAAGCCGTGGAACATGTCGGGGAAGTCGCGGTGCACGACCGGCACGCCCGCGTCGTGCAACCGGCGCGCGTAGTCGCAGCCCTCGCTGTGCAGCGGGTCCTCCCCGGCGGTGACGACGACGGCGGGCGGCAGATCCGCGTGCGACGCCGCGCGGGCGGGGGCCACGAGGTAGGGCGGGTCGACGAGCCCGTCACCGCCGAGGTACTGCCGCCAGTACCACTGCATCGCGGCGCGGGTGTTGAAGGGACCCTCGGCGTAGCGGCGGTAGCTCTCGGTGTCGAACGACGGGTCGATGACCGGATAGAGCAACACCTGGGCGGCCGGCGGGGCCACCCCACGTTCGCGACACAGGATGGGCACGACCGCTGCCAGGTTGCCGCCGGCGCTGTCGCCGGCGACGGCGATGCGCGCCGCGTCGATGCCGAGCTCCCCCGCGTGCTCCGCCGTCCAGCAGAACGCGGCGAAGGCGTCCAGCGCGGCGGCCGGGGCCGGATGTTCGGGGGCGAGCCGGTAGTCGACCGACACGACGACGGCCTGGCTGCCGCGCGCCAGGGTACGGCAGAAGCCGTCGTGGGAGTCGATGCCGCAGAAGACGAATCCGCCGCCGTGGCAGAACACGATCGCGGGCCGGTCGGTGCGCGGCTCGCCGTGCGGGTAATAGACCCGCACGGGGATCTGCCCGGCCGGACCCGGAACCGAGTGGTCGACGGCGCTGTGCACGTCGCCCGCGTTGTTGACGGGCATCCGGCGTTTGGCCACCGCCTCCCGCGCCGCCGCACCCGTCATGGTCTCGACGCGCGGGAAGCCGGCGTCCAACTCGCGCAACATGTCCCGCAGGTAGTCGTCGACCTGGGTCCGGTGGACGTGGGTGTGCATCGCCGGCCCGCTCATGCGGGCCGGTACTTCAGCAGGGTGATCCCGGCTTCGGGGAGATCACAGAACACCGGCATCACTCGCATTCCTATCCGGACGTCGCGCGTGTCGACGTCGACCAATTCGGTGCTGATCCGCGGTCCGGCGTCCCATTCGACCACCGCGAGCAACTGGGGCAGCGCGTCGGCCCAGGGCGGTCCGGTGGGCCTGCGGGCCACGGTGAACGTGTACAGCGTTCCGGCGCCGTCGATTTCACGCCATTCCAGGTCGTCGGCCAGCGTCCCGGGGGTCAGCGTGCGGGGATAGAACACGTAGCGGCCCGCCGACGGCGAGTACTGCACCATGATGCGGTGTTGGGCCAGTCCGTCCCAGAACGGCCGGGACACGGGCGTGGGCTCGGGGACGGGACTGGGTTCGGTGGGGTTCACGGTCACTGTCAGTCCCCTCGCAGGAGCAGCGCCACCTGCTCGCTCATGATGCCGCCGTTGCCGGTGACGAACGCGGTGTGGCAGTCGCGCACCTGCGCGTCGCCGGCCCGGCCCATGATCTGGCGGGCGCCGTCGACGACGTGGTGCATGCCGCCCGCCATGCCCGCCTGCCCGTAGGAGAGCTGGCCGCCGGCGGTGTTGAGCGGGAAATCACCGCGGTAGGTCAGGTCGTGGTCGGTGACCCATTGCATGCCTTTGCCTTTCGCGCAGAAGCCGGCGTCCTCGAGGCTCATCAGCACCGTGATCGTGTAGCAGTCGTAGATCGAGGCCACGTCGACGTCGGAGCGGCTCAGCCCGGCCATCGCGAACGCCTTGTCGGCGGCGCGGGCGATCGGCGTGCGCAGCAGGTCCGTGGCGTAGGTCGGCGTCTTGAACGCGATGTGCTCGCCGAAGCCGGTGATCCACACCGGCCGATGCCTGCTGCGGCGCGCGATGTCGGCGTTGGCGATCAGCACACCCGCTCCCCCGTGCACCCGCATCACCGTTTCCAGCATGTGGATCGGGTCGGCGATCATCGGGCTGGCGAG
>NZ_JBYCLG010000024.1:0-21209 GCF_057473785.1 Mycobacterium sp. TH-M103 | reverse complement strand
GCTGGCGATGCCGGCGACCATGAACACCCCCGACCCGAGGCTGACCACCGACACGTGGATGGGCAGCCAGTAGGACTGCAGCGCGGGCATCACCGGGGCCGCGTTGGTGTAGAGCCAGCGGCCCGAAACCGTCAGCAGGATCAGGATCGGCACCAGCAGGAAGACCCACAGCGGGCGGTACTGCGGGCGGCGCAGCACGACGGCGCCGGCGAGCAGGCCGCACAGGCAGGTCAGGTTGATGAACTCGTACATGTTGCCCCACGGCGGGCGCAGGGTGGCCAGACCGCGCAGCACGACGCACGCCACCAGAAGCCCGATGCCGAGGTAGACCACGGCCAGCCCGGCCCGCCCGGTGCGTTCGTCGAACGGCCGCCGGGGGACGTCGTCCACGATGCCGGGAACGGCGCTGTCGACGCCGACGGCACCGGCGAGCACCCGCTCGCGGCGGTCCACGCGCCGCCCGCCCGCGTAGGCCAGCTCGACGGCGAGCAGCAGCAACGCCACCACCAGGGCCACTACGGCCGAGGTGAATGCCCAGTCCGAGTACCGTGCCAGCGTGATGTTGACGTGCAGGGTGTTCATGTGACGTCCACCTGAAGACTCCTCTTGGCGGCCTCGGGGGCCGCGTCCAGTCCGGCGAGCAACCGCTCGCTCAGCCGCTCGAACTCGTCGCCCCATCCGGAGTTGTCGGTGCGTGCCAGACCACCCAGTTCGACGTTCACCGTACCGGGGTCGGTTTCGCCGGCGGGGCTCAGACGCACCCAGACCCGGCGGCGTCGCACCAGCAACGACACGACCAGCCCCGCCATCATCGTGATGGCGAACACCAGCACCCAGGCCTGGCCGGGATCGTGGGACACCTGCAGGTTGACGAACGGCACCGCGCCGTCGAACCGCACGACGGTGCCCGCCGCCGGGCCCGCCTCGATCCGGACCTCCTGGCCGGGGCGCAGGTTGACCCGCTTCTCCCGGGTCAGCCGGTGCTGTTGCAGTAGCCGCGGGTCCAGCGTGAACAGCGACTGGGGCCGCCCGCTGTCCAGGCCGGTGTCGCCGCGGTAGACGTCGATGGCCACCGCCGGGGCGTTCAGAGCCGGGAACCGCGACGACAAAAGGGTGCCATCGAGCTGCTCGGTCGGCGCGAGCAGGCCCTGGATAGCGATCTCGTGCTGGCGGCGTTCCGTCGCGTCGGGGTAGCTGCCGGCGGGCGGGTCGATGCGCACCACGCCCGACGACAACAGGGTGCGCGGGTTGTCGGGCCGCCATTGCACGGTCGACGTGCGGGTCTGCCCGCCCGGGAATATCACGGTGAAGGTGGGCGCGTACCCGTGGCCCTGCAGGTAGACGCGGTCGCCGCCGACGCGCAGCGGATGGTTGACCTCCAGCCGGTACGGGTGCCACGCGTCGGCGCTCAGGTCTCCGCCCGCCTGGTAGTCGATGTCGGCGGCGTAGGAGGTGGCCTGCCCCGACGGCAGGTAGTGGGCCGCGAAGTCGTCCACCCGGATGCAGATGGGGTGCAGCGACGTGCCGTCGACGGTGTTGCCGGCGCGGAACGAGTCGAACGCGGCCGGGGAGGCCGAGCAGAAGCCAGGTCCGCCGTCGGCGATGACGATCACGTTGCCCTCGTAGCCGAACAGCTTGCCGACGGCCACCGCGACCAGCAGGCCCAGCAGCGAGAAGTGGAACACCAGGTTGCCGAATTCGCGCAGGTAGCCCTTCTCCGCGGAGATCTCGACGGTGCCCGGGGTGCCGCCTTCGTGCCGGATCGCCGTGCGCCAGCCCCGCAGCCGGCCCTCGATCGTGTTGGCCAGTGCGTTGAGGTCGCCGATGCCGGCCCCGACGCGGGTGACGGCGTGCTTGGGCAGCCGGGCCAGGTTGCGCGGCGCGGCCACCGGCGTGGCTCGCAGGCTGCGGGCGTGCTCGATCATCCGCGGGGTGAGACAGCCCACCAGGGAGACGAACAGCAGCACGTACACGGCGGTGAACCAGAAGCTGGAGAACACGTCGAAGGCCTGCAGCCGGTCCAGCCACGGGCCGATCACCGGGTGCGACTTGATGTAGTCGTCGACCTTGCCGGCGTTGAGGCTGCGCTGGGGCAGCAGGGCCCCGGGTATCGCGCCGAGCGCGAGCAGGAACAGCAGCACCAGCGCGGTGCCCATCGAGGTCAACGCGCGCCAGGTGTTGCGCGCCCAGGCGAGTACGGCGCTCAAATCGGCAGCCTCACGTCGGAGACGAACGCGTCGCGCAGCCACGACACGAAGTCGTTCCACGCCCCGGTGACCAGCAGCGCGCCGACCGCGATCAGCAGCGCGCCGCCGAACATCTGGATGGCCCGGGTGTGCCGCCGCAGCCAGCCCAGGCCCGCCACCGCCCCCGCCGAGCCGAACGCCAGCGCCACGAACGGGATCCCCAGCCCCAGGCAGTAGGCGATGACCAGCACGATCCCGCGGGCGACGTCGGCGCCCTGGGTGGCCGAGGCCAGCGTGATCACCCCGGTCAGCGTCGGACCCAGGCACGGCGTCCAGCCCAGCGCGAACACCGCGCCGAGCAGCGGCGCGCCGGCGACGGTGGTGAACCGCCGCGGGCTGAACCGCGCCTGGCGCTGCAGCGCCGGGATCAGGCCGACGAACACCAACCCCATCACGATGGTCAGCACGCCGCCCGCCCGCTGCAGCAGCAGCTGGTTGGTGATCAGCGTGGTCGTCATGCCGAGCACGGCGACGGTGCCCAGCACGAACACCGTCGTGAACCCGGCGACGAACAACGCCGCCGACCCCGCGACCCGCCACCGGGCGCCCGGCGGGGCCTCGGTGGCGCCCGGCGGCGGCTGCTCGTCCACCCCGACCACGGCCGCCAGATACGACAGGTAACCCGGCACCAGCGGCACCACGCACGGTGAGGCGAACGACACCAGCCCGGCGAGCAGGCACACGCCGAGGGCCACCACCAGCGGGCCGGCGGCGGCGAGGTGGGCGAAGCCGCTCATCGCGGCGCGGCCTGGCCGGCCGGGGACTCGTGGGCCACCCGCTCCACGACGGGCTGCAGGTCCTGGGCGAGCAGCTCCCGCAGGAACACCGCCGCGACGCGGTGCCGGCGGTCCAGCACCAGGGTGGACGGGATGACGGTGGTGGGGTACTTGCCGCCGAACGCGATGAGCGTGCGCATCGCCGGGTCGTAGATCGACGGGTAGGTCACGTGCCGGTCGTCGACGAAGTCCAGCGCGGCCTGGCGGCTGTTGTCGCGGACGTCGATGCCCAGGAAGGACACCCCCGCGTCGCGGGTGGCGTCGTAGACCCGCTGCAGCTGGCCGATCTCGGCCCGGCACGGACCGCACCACTGTCCCCACACGTTGACGACGACGACGCGGCCGGCGAAGTCGTTCAGCGACAGCATGCGCGCCGGGTCGGCTAGGTCCGGCCCGGACAGCGGGCCCGGGCGGCCGCGGCTGGACGGCGGGTCGTAGTAGATGTCGGTCTTGCCGCCGGGCGAGACGAACTCGAAGGTGCCGCCCTGGGCCACCGCGTCGCGACCGGTGCAGCCGGCGAGCAGGCCCGCCAGCATCATCGCGACCATCGCCAGCCCTCGCACGACCAAGGCGCCACTCCTCCTCATCGCTTTGCTCTGCATCGTCGCCGGCGCACGATCACGGCGCCGCCGGCTCGGAGTACTCGACGTCGACCAGCCGGTCGCCGTCGTAGACGAGCGTGGTGACCGAGGCGAGCCCGCATTCCCGCCGCCGCGGGTCGTGCCAGAGCCGCCTGCCGGTGACGTGCAGCCGCAGCGTCCACACCGGCAGCTGATGGCTCACGCACACCACCTCCTGGCCGGCGCCGCGGGCGCGCGCCTTGTCCACCGCGCTGCTCATCCGCGCAGCGATCTCGGCGTACGGCTCGCCCCACGACGGGGTGAACGGGTCGCGCAGCCGCCACCAGAACCGCGGGTCGCGCCAGGCGCCATCGCCCGGGCTCACGCGGCGGCCCTCGAAGAAGTTGGCCGACTCGATGAGGTCGGGATCGGTGTCCACGGGCAGGTCGTGCCTGGCGGCGATGGGGGCGGCGGTTTCCTGCGCCCGCTGCAGCGGGGAGGCGATCACCGCCGCGATGTCGCGACCGGCCAGCGCGTCGGCGACCGCGTCCGCCTGCGCCCTCCCCCGCTCCGACAGGCGGAATCCGGGCAGCCGGCCGTAGAGGATCCCGCTGGGATTGTGCACCTCGCCGTGGCGGATCACATGCACCCGGGTTTTCTCAGCCATGGGGTCCGTCCTGCGCGGCGGCCGCGCGGGCGGCACCCGGAAGCGCCGCCGCGATCCGGTCGAAGGCGCCCTCGTCCAGCGCGGCCGAGACGAACCACGCCTCGAACGCGCTGCACGGCGGGTAGACGCCCGCGTCGAGCAGGGCGTGGAAGAAGGCGGGGAAGCGCCAGGTCTCGCTGGCGCGCGCGGCGGCGAAGTCGGTCACCGGCGCGTCGGTGAAGAAGACGCTGAACATGTTGCCGGCGCGGGGAATCTGATGCGGCACACCGGCTTCAGTCAACGCCTCGGAGAGCAGCGCGGTCAGGCGGTCGGCGTTGGCGTCCAGCGCGGCGTAGACCGCGTCGTCGGCGGCCCGCAGCGTGGCCAGACCGGCGGCCATCGCGACCGGGTTCCCCGACAACGTCCCGGCCTGGTACACCGGCCCCAGCGGCGCCAGCCGTTCCATCACCTCCGCCCGGCCGCCGAACGCCGCGGCGGGCAGCCCGCCGCTCATCACCTTGCCGAACGTGAACAGGTCGGCGGCGACGGGATCGATTCCGTACCAACCACTTCGGCTGACCCGGAACCCCGTCATCACCTCGTCGGAGATCAGCAGCGCCCCGTGCTCGGCGGTGATCGCGCGCAGCGCCGCGTTGTAGCCGGGCGCCGGCGGCACGACGCCCATGTTGCCCGGGCTGGCCTCGGTGATCACCGCCGCGATCTCTTCGCCGAACCGGGCGAACGTCTGCCGGACGGCCTCGATGTCGTTGTAGGGCAACACGATAGTGTCGGCCGCGGCCGCCCCGGTGACCCCGGGCGAGGACGGCAGGCCCAGCGTCGCCACCCCGGAGCCGGCGTCGGCCAGCAACGCGTCAGCGTGGCCGTGGTAGCAGCCGGAGAATTTGACGAGCTTGGCCCGGCCGGTGAACCCGCGGGCCAGCCGCACCGCGCTCATCGTGGCCTCGGTGCCGGAGTTCACCAACCGGATCCGCTCGACGGCCGACACCCGCCCGATGATCTCGGCGGCCAGCTCGCTCTCGGCCGGCGTGGGCGCGCCGAACGACAGGCCGGAAGCGGCGGCGGTGGCGACGGCGTCGACGACCGCGGGGTGGGCGTGGCCGAGGATCATCGGCCCCCAGGAGCAGACCAGGTCGACGTAGCGGTTGCCGTCGGCGTCGGTGAGCCGGCAGCCGCTCGCCTCGGTGATGAACCGCGGGGTGCCGCCGACGGCGGCGAAGGCGCGGACCGGGGAGTTCACCCCGCCAGGGATGACGGCGCAGGCATCCGCGAACAGACGCGCGGAAACCGCGGTCGACGTCGTCGTCTGCTCCGAACTACCCATGGCCACCAGTGTCCCAGCCGTCTTGACCCGGTCCACTACAGGGTGTAGCAGACCGGCTACATCATGCCCGCCCGCACTCGCCGCTGGCGACCTGCGCAGGTCAATCGGGGTATTGGCGATCGGCCTCCTGGGCCGTCGTCAGGTCGCGGCGCGCGGCCTCGCGTTCCCCTTCGGCCGCCAGCCGGTGGGCGGCGACGTCGCCCAGGCCCTCCTCGACCGCCAGCTCGTGGGCCTCGGCGGCGCGCTCGTGGGCGTGCGCGGCGCGCTTGACGTCCTCCTCGGTGACGGGCCGGTGGGCGGCAAGGTCCCGTTCCCGGCGCGACAGTTCCGCGGCGCGCTGTGCGGCCTTGTCACCCGGCGAGTCGGCCATGCCCGCGAGCATTAGCCCCCCTTTGCCCGTGGATGCGCGCGACAGCTGTTGATGTCGGCCGCCGCCGGCGAGTTGGATGTCGGTATGCAACTTCCGCAAGGGCTCGCTCGCTTCAACCGACGTGTCACCAACCCCGTGCAGCGGATGTGGGCCGGCTGGGCTCCCACGTTCGCCATCGTCGAGCACACCGGCCGGCGCTCGGGCAAGCCGTACCGCACGCCTGTCACCGTCTTCAGCGCCGAGATCGACGGCAAGCCCGGCGTGGCCATCCTGTTGACCTACGGCCCCGACCGCGACTGGCTCAAGAACCTCACCGCCGCGGGAGGCGGGCGGATGCGCCGCTACGGTAAGGCTTTTGGTGTGATCGACCCGCGCGTGGTGCCGAAGGCCGAGGCGGCGGAGCACGTCGTTCCCCGGTGGCAGCCGATTTTCCGGAGACTGCCGTTCGAGCAGGCAGTGCTGCTGACTCGGACCCCCTGAGAACGCGCGATGCGGATCACCGCGATCCTCGAGCGCCGGGTAACGCTGCACAGCGCACCCGCCAACGCCGTCGTCGACTTCTCGCACCACGCCGTCTCGCTCGTCGCGCTGCGCAGCGACGTCGTCCGCGGCGGAAGGCCCGTGACGGGCGTGGCCTTCGACTCGATCGGCCGCTTCGCCCAGAGCGGCATCCTGCGCGACCGGATGATCCCGCGGCCCACTGCGCCTAGTTCGCACAGTCGCCCAACGGTTTCGGGCGCCGCCCGGCGGGGACGTGCGCCGGGGCGGCCGGCGCCGCGGTCTGCGGGTCGCGCCGGCCGCGCCGCCACCGGGCGAGAACGTACAGCGCGATCACGACGGCCCAGGACAGCAGGCCGAGCCAGAACTGGCTGCGCGCCGCCGGATCGAACGCCATGCGCGCCAGCACCGCGACGAGTCCGGCCACCGTCAGCAGCGACAGCACCGGGTACAACCACATCCTCACCGGCAGCCGCTCGGGCGGCGTCCGGCGGCGCAGCACGATCTGGGACACCGCGATCAGCACGTAGACGAACAGGACGATGGTGCCCGAGGAATTCACCAGGAAGATGAACACCGTGTCGGGCGCGACCCACGCCATGACGACGCAACCGAACCCCACCCCCGAGGAACCCAGGATGGCCAGCGCGGGAACCCCGCGCGCGCTGATCTTGACCAGGCGGGCCGGCGCCTCGCCGCGGGTGGCCAGGGTGAATAGCATGCGCGACGAGCTGTACAGGCCCGAGTTCAGGCACGACAGCACCGCGGTGAGCACCACCGCGTTCATGAACTGGTCGGCGCCGGGAATCCCCATGTGCCGCAACGCCGCCACATAGGGGGAACTGCCGGGCTGCACGGCGTTCCACGGCAACAC
Organism: Mycobacterium sp. TH-M103; assembly: GCF_057473785.1. Lineage (NCBI taxonomy): Bacteria > Bacillati > Actinomycetota > Actinomycetes > Mycobacteriales > Mycobacteriaceae > Mycobacterium > Mycobacterium sp. TH-M103. Next base: position 13,897 of record NZ_JBYCLG010000024.1, on the reverse strand, counting down.
CACCACGATCACGAACACCGAGCCGACGAAGAAGACCCCGATCCGCGCCAGCACGGAGTTCATCGCCCGCTGCACCGCGCGTTCGGGGTCACGACTTTCGGCCGCGGCGATGGTGACCACCTCGGTGCCGGTCATCGAGAAGACCACCACCACGATCGCGGTGAACACCGCACCCACACCCCTGGGGAAGAACCCGCCGTGGGCGGTGAGGTTGGAGAAGTCCATCGGGTGGCCGGGCACGAGCCCGAAGGCGAACGCCGCGCCGAGCAGCAGGAACGCCACGATGGTCGCCACTTTGATTCCGGCGAACCAGAATTCGAACTCGCCGAAGGACGACACCGAGAACAGGTTCGTCGCGGTCATCAACGTCATCAGGCACAGCGACGTCAGCCACAGCGGCGCGTGGAACCAGTAGTTGACGACCTTGCCGCCGGCCACCGCCTCGAACCCCACGACGATCACCCAGAAGTACCAGTACAGCCAGCCGACGGAGAACCCGGCCCAGCCGCCGAGGGCCTGCGCCGCGTAGTCGGCGAACGAACCGGTCACAGGGTTCGCGGCGGCCATCTCGCCGAGCATGCGCATCACCAGCACGATCAGCGCGCCGCAGAGCGCGTAGGTGACGAACACGGCGGGGCCGGTGGCGCGGATGGCCACGCTGGATCCCACGAACAGTCCGGCGCCGATCACACCGCCGATGGCGATCATGTTGAGCTGCCGCTGCGACAGCCCCCGGTGCAGTGCTGGCTCGGTGTCGATTACGTCACCCTTCCGCGCCCTTCCGCGCCCTTCCGCAAGCTGAGCAATTCACGATACCGGCCGGCGCGGCGGACTCAGCTGGGCTTACGGAAGTGTTGGACGCCCCAGGCCAGGTGACCGTCGTCGGCCGCGCTCACCCAGTTCTTCAACCCCACCTGCATGTTGTCGAGGTACTCCGCCGACGCCTTCTCCTCGAGTTCGCCGCGCCGGGCCTCGAGCTCCTCGAGCACGCGCTGATAGTGGGTGCGCAGGTTGCCGACCAGGTCGATCTGGTCGACCACCTCGAAGCCCACCGCGTGCGCCGCCTCGCGGTAGAAGCGCATCGATCCCAGGTCCGACAGGTTCAGCCGGTCGTAGACGGGTTGCAGCACCCCGTCGGGGACGTCGTCGGCCTGCATCGGGTCGGTGAAGATCAGCTCGCCGCCGGGCTTGAGCACCCGGAACGCCTCCTCGAGCACCTTGCGGCGGTCGGCGGCGTGCAGGATCGCGTCCTGGGACCACACGACGTCGTAGCTGCCGCCCGGTGCGGGGACGTCATCGAAGCTGCCGTGCAGCACCCGGACCTTGTCTTCCAGGCCGGCGTGACGGTTCTTGTCCCGGTTGGTCTCGTTCTGCACCTCCGAGAGGTTGAGGCAGGTGACCGAACAGCCGTGCTCCCTGGCGATGTGCCGCGCGGACCCGCCGTAGCCGGACCCCAGGTCCAGCACGCTGGTGTCGGCATCGACCTTCGACAGCCGGCCGATCATGCGGTTGGCGGTCTCGACGCCGGCCGTCCCGATGTCGCGGGTGTTCTCGTAGCAGCCGACGTGGATATCCTCGCCGCCCCAGACCATCGAGTAGAACGCGTCGGCGTCGGCGCTGTCGTAGTAGGCCTCCGGCTCGGCGTTGCTGTCGGTCAGGCCTCTTTCGCTCTCTGGTCCTTCCCCCCCGTCGCCGTGGATCGATTTCTCCGCAATGTGGACGAAGAAATCGGGCTCGGTGTCCTCGTATGTTTCCTGAAAGTCGCCGTACGTGCGCACGGTGGTGAATCCCGCTTCGAACATCAGGCGGCGAACGTAAGACTTTCGCAGCGGAAACATGTTCAATGTGTATTCGGCACCGTCCGGGAACGTGTATTTGAAACGCGCCAGACCGTCGTCGACGTACTCCGGTTCCGCGGAGACCCGATCGCCGCAATAGTAGTATTTGTGCTTCGACTTGAAACCGTGGTCCAGGATTTCGTCGTAATTGCGCTGGTCGAGGATCAGAATTCCGTCGTGGCGCAATGCGGCATAGAATTCGGCCAGCGCCCGGCGGCGATCGTGCTCCTCGTGCAGGTGGGTGAAAGAGTTGCCGAGGCAGATGATGGCGTCGTATTTGCCCTGGATGCCCCGGTTCAGCTCCCGCCAGTCGGCCTGGACGGTCCTGATGATCAGACCGCGCTTCCTGCCGTTCTCAAAGGCCTTGGCCAGCATCGCCGCCGAACCGTCGGCACTGGTCACGTCGAAACCCGCCTGGGTCAGGCGGACCGAGTGGAAGCCGGTGCCGGTGGCGACGTCGAGGACGTGGTGCTTGCCCCGTGCGCGCAGGACATCGACAAAAAACCGGCCCTCGGATTCGGCGCGAGCATCCCAGTCGATCAATTGATCCCATTTTTCGACGAAGCTCATCACATATTCGGCACGATATAACCCGGTCTCACGGTTGGACAACGGATCATCACCGTAAACTTGGTCGTGTAACTCGAGTTCTACGTTCTCCCGCGGGGCGGATATACTAGTCATCTAACCTTTCTTTCCAGTCGCCCGACACAATCTGCAACTCGGTGGCGCGTTCGGTGCGCCTACAGTCACGGAATGCGCCGCCGCCCGCCCCCGAGCCGTGAGCGAACTCAGTGCCGGTGCATTCCGTCGAGCGAAAACGACGTGGTCCGGGTTGAGTCCCATTCGTGCCATTTCACACGCGAAACTGTCCGCACGACCCGTCACTCTCACACCGGCCCCTGAGTGTAGCGGTAGCCGTGTGCAACTGTGAACCACGGTCACAATTACGAAACGGCGAACATTGCGGGCGGGACCGGTTGCCGGGGCCGCCCCTCGCTACCGCGGGTTGCCGGTGTGCGGGTCGAGCCGCAGCGCCGGCTGCGCCGGTCCGCTGAAGTCGAACATCGCGGCCAGCGAACCGGCGCGTTCGTCGAACGAGTGGTCGCCGACGCGGCCGGTGTCCCAGTTGTCCTCGACGAACCGCAGGATCGACGCCTGGTCGGTCCCCTGGCCGCCGCCGGCGTCACCGATGACCGTGTGCGGCGGGAACGATCGGCCGTGCGGTATGAACCTCGTTGTGACGCCGTGGGTCTGGCCCGAGATCAGGTTGAGGTGTCCGGGCGTCGAGGGTCCGAAGGTGGTGCCGTAGAAGTTGTCGCTCAACGAGTAGTGCTGGGCGTAGTTCCACAGCGCAGTCAACGTGTTGCCGTCGTAGTAGCCCATCACCAGACCGGGCGCACCGAACGCCGGCGGGGGGCACAGCCCGCTCTCGGTGTTCTCGACGAAGCGGTCCATGACACCGCCGTCAAAGGCCAGTTGTTCGGCCCGGTAGGCGTGGTCCTGGTCGCAGGTCACCTGCTGACCGGGTCCGCCCAGGCGCCTCGGCTGTGCCGCGTTGGGGTTGTGCGACAACAACTCCGGGGTGAGACCGTCGACCGCCGGGGTGCCCACCGCGGCCGTGAAGGGCTGCCCGTCGACGTTGGCCGCGTGGGCGTAGGTCCCGAAATAGCGGTCGAACGCCACGTTCTCCTGGAACAGCATCACCAGGTGGTGGATGGGCGTGGCGGTCGCGGCGCGGGATGACGGGCGCAGGACGCGACGACGACGAGCGCGCCGCAACGCCGTACCGCCCCGCGCCAGAGTACGACCGACCCCAACCCGCGACGTCGCGAACCGCCCGCGGCACCGAATGTCACCCTTTCGTGACCGGTTCATCACGAAACCGGTCACGCGGCGTGCCCGGCGGGGTTCAGATCGGTCGGCGCGGCAGCATGACGCGCGTGGCTGACGTGAATCGCCGTGCGCTGTTGCGCATCGGCGCCGGTGCCGGCGCGGCCGCCGCCGGTGTGTGGGCGCTGAGCGCGCTGCTGGACCCGCTGGAGCCGCGGGCGGCGCCGCAGCCGCAGGCACCGGCACCGTTCGAGCCCTCGACCGCGGGAACGACCCTGCCGACCCGGCTGACCGGCTCGTTCGTCTCCGCCGCCCGCGGCGGCATCAGGACCAACTGGGTCATCGCCCTCCCGCCGGGCCAGAGCGCACCGCTGCGTCCGGTGATCGCGCTGCACGGAGTGGACGGCGACGCCAACCAGATGCTCGACGTCGGCGTCGAGAACGGGCTCGCCCAACTGGTCAGGGCGGGCCGCCCGCCGTTCGCGGTGGTGGGCGTGGACGGCGGCAACACCTACTGGCACCGGCGGGCGTCGGGCGTGGACTCCGGCGCCATGGTGCTCAACGAGCTGCTGCCCATGCTCACCTCGATGGGCATGGACACCTCCCGGGTGGCTTTCATGGGATGGTCGATGGGCGGCTACGGCGCGCTGCACCTGGGCGCCAAGCTGGGACCGGCCCGCACCGCCGGGATCTGCGCGATCAGCCCGGCGCTGTTCACCTCGTTCGCGACCAGCGATCCCGGTGCGTTCGACAGCTACGACGACTGGGTGCAGAACAGTGTGCTGGGCGTGCCGGCGCTGTCGCAGATCCCGCTGCGGGTCGACTGCGGCACCTTCGACCGCTTCGCCTTGGCCACCCGCCAGTTCGTCGGCCAGCTCACCGCCCCGCCGTCGGGCAGCTTCTCGCTGGGCGGCCACGACATGTTCTATTGGCGCGGGCAGCTGCCCGGCGAGCTGGCCTGGCTGGCGGCCTAGCCGAGACACCGCAGGAATGAACTTCAACCGACGAGTCAACGTCTCAGCAGTGAAAGGGTTTTGGAGGTTTCACGGATGACTCCGTTGCTGCTGGTATGCATCGCGGCCGCCACCCCCGTCGTGGGGGCCGGCCTGGTCCGGCTGCAGGAACGCCTCGAGCAGTGGGACTACGAACGGCACGCGGAGGACTGACCCGCCCGCTCACCGGGGCAGCTGCATGCGGATCAACGGCGCGATCTTGTCCGCCAGGTACTGGTGGCCCGCGTCGGTGGGGTGCACGCCGTCCGCGCCGATCAGGTCGGGCCGGTCGAAGAACCAGCGGTCGCCGATCGGGTCGACGAAAGCCGCCCCGGCGGCCCGGGCCTCGGCGTTGAGCACGTCGCGGATCGCCAGGATGGCCTTGGGCACGTCGGCGCTCGTCCACGGCGGCCCGATCACCAGAAGCCGCGCCGTCGGCGCCAGGTGCCGCGCCAGATCGAAGGTGTCGTGCGACTTTCCGGCCAGCATCCCCAGATCGGCACCCTGGTCGTTGCGGGAGCCGAAGAACACCACCAGCGCGTCGTCGGGCTGGACCGCGCGCGCGGTCAGATCCTCGAAGATGCTGCCGTGGTCGCCGAGCACGACGTAGCCGGCCCTGCCCTCGGCCGACACGTCGGGCGCGATGCGCACGCCCTCGCCGGCCAGCGTGCGCCACACCCGCGCGGTCCAGGAATACGGGCCCAGGCCGCCCTCGTCGGTGCCGGTGGTGTACGAGTCGCCGACGACCGCGATGCGGTAGACCCGGGTGTCCACGGTGTCGAAGGCCCGTGCCCCCGCCGGCCGCGCCAGCTGCCCAAAGACCACGAGCACACACGCGAGGCCGGCGACGATCGTGGCCCGACGACCCACTGCCACCTCCCCTGTGAACGGCGCCGCACGTGCTACCTACGGAATCGTACGAAGAAACCGGGACGGAACTCGCGGGCGACGTCCCGCGTGTCCTGCGGGCCGGTCACACCGCCCGGGCCGAAATCGCCTCCCGGGCACGATCGATCTGGTGGACTCGGGGGCTCGCCGGTTCGCCGGGACGGGTCGGCGCCTGCGCGGGCTTGCCGCCGACCATGCTGCGCATCCAGCGCCGGGCGGGTTCTTCGACGAAGTGATACATCAGGGCCGAGAAAGCCAGGGCGATCGCGAGCAGGCCGAGGACGTTCCACCTCCACGGATCGTCCTGCTCCCACGGGGTGAGGTTGAACTGGATCACGGCCCAGGTCCATGCCGTGTGCACCAGCTCGTGGACCATGTAGAGGCAGAACGAGATCTGCCCGCCGTAAACCAACACCCGGGCCGACAGCAGCCTCGGCAGGCTGCCCACGCCGATCGCCAGCGTCATCACCAGCGGGACGAACAGCACGTCGACCACCCCGCCGCTGTCGTTCTCCACGACTCCGGATATCGGGTGCGCGTGCAACCAGTAGAGGACACCCACCATGGCGGCCAGCAGTGCCAGCGAGACGTACCCCGCGGCGCGCCGGGTGCGATCGGTCAGCCGCAGCCTGCGCACGGCGGCGCAGGCCAGCGCGCCCGCGGTGAACTGCGTGACGATCCGCGGCAGCCAGCTCCACGGGGTGTAGAAGTGGCCGCTGACCAGCAGCAGCACCACCGGCGGCAGCGTCGCCGCGCAGGCCAGCACCGCCAGGCTGCGCGCCCGCGTGGCGTGCGTCATCCGGAAGACCACCAGGACGAGCGCCCCGAACAACACGTAGGCCAGCCATTCGGCGCTGATCGACCAGGCCGGCCCGTCCCAGCTCGACCCGTCGAAGAACGGCTGAAACCACAACTGCACCAGCAACACCTGCCGTATGTAGCTGATCGCGGTGAAGTCGGCGACGTCGGGTGAGGGCACCCGGCCGACGTGCAGGGTGAAGATCACCCACAGCGCGGCCAGGTGCAACGTGACCAGATACACCGGCCACACCCTGGCCAGCCGCAGCCACAAAAAGTGCGCGGTGGCGCGCGTCGACCACGTCCGCCCCATGCGGTCGAGGTAGTTCCACGCCAGGACGAACCCGCTGAGCATGAAGAACAGGTCGACGCCCTGCGCGCCGCAGTTGAGCACGGGCGCCAGCGAGTCCACGAAGTCGGGGGAGGCGTCGGCCAGCATCGGCCGGAAGTGGAACAACACCACCCACACCGCGGCGACGATGCGGAGTCCGGTGAGAGCCTTGATCTCGCCCTTGATCGCTCCGGTGCGCACGCTGCTCTTTCCGTTGGACTGTGCCGTTGCCGGCCGATTGCCCAACTCCTCCGCGCGCCGCTGCGGCGCGCGCATGCTTTCTCCAAGCCCCCTGACCCGGCAACCGACAGCCCTGGCAGCCTAACAGCGAGCACGCCGGGGCGGGGTGAGGACCGCCGGTGCGGCCCCGGTCAGCCCGGCCGGGGCGTCCCGTGGCGGTTTGCCGGCGACCGAAACGGCCCCGCACCGCCGTTTTCGGCCCTTTTCTGGGGCCCGGAATCCTCTTCTTAGTGAAGAGTTAGACGGGGTTGTCGGTCTCCTTAATTTGGGGGGTAACCGTACTACTACCAGGCTTGGTCGGCGTCGACTCGGCCTCCAGAGATTTCGTGTGGAGCACGGAGAACGAGGAGATCATGACGATCGCAGACATCAGGACTCGACAGGGGAACAGCACCTTCGTCTACGGCGGCGCGCAGCTGCGGGCCCACTGCCGTCATCTGGCGACGGTGGTCACCATCCGCGGGGAGGTCGACGCCGGCAATGCCGAGGGCATCGGCGAACACCTGCGGCGCTTCGTCCTCGGCGAGAGTCCTGTGGTGCTCGACATGAGCGAGGTGCACGCCTTTGCCGCGCCCGTGGTCTCGCTGCTCTTCACGCTCGACGAGCAGTGCCGTGCCGCCGGGCTGGAGTGGGTGCTGGTCGCCAGCACCGCGGTAACCGACGCGCTCGGAGACGACGGTTCGCGGGCGCGGTTCCCGGTCGCCGACTCGGTGCGCCAGGCGCTGCACGACCTTGCCGACGGCATCGCCAGCCGCCGTCAACTGATGCTGCCGCTGGTGCGCAAGACCGCGTAGCATTTTCGCCCGTCAGCCGTCGCGGCGCGCCCGCAGCGCCCGGGACGTCCCGGCGACCATCAGCACCCCCCCGGCTGTCGCCAAAACCAGGGTCAGCAACAGCAGCTGCGGGTTGTACACCAGCGATGTGGTGAAGGGCTGGCCGTCCGCGATCGGGGCGACACGTTGCATATGGCTCGCGTGCGGCCAGCTCAGCCCGGCGCCCACCAGCGCCACACAGGCCAGGCCGAGCTCGATCAGGGCACGATAGGGCGCCCGGCGCCGTGCACTCACCGCTGCGCCCCGGCGCCGTCGTCGTCGCGGTCGGCGGTGGTGGCCTCGGGCGGTTGCACCCGCTCCTGGACCAGCGGCGTCAGCGCCTCCCGCAACTGCCGGTGGCGCCGCGCCCACGCCTGCGCCGTGCGGCCCCCGGTGAGCTTGAGCCCGATGCCGATCCGGCCACGCGGGACGCCGACCAGTTCGCCGAGCGCCCGCGCCGACTGCCACTTGGCCAGCTCCTTGCCCGACTTCTCGTGGTTCTCCGGCTCCGGGTACACCTTGAGGATCTCGCGCACCAGCAGGGTCTCGGTGCCCTGACGCAGCGTGTCCTCGGTGAGCTCCACCGAGACGTGGATCCGCGCCGCCTTCACCTGCAACGCCACGAACGCCGACACCATCACCAGGAAGATGACCGGGGTCAGCAGCTGCACCCCGGCCCCGCTCCACTCCTCGATCAGGATCATCGACACCGCCGCGAACGGCCCGGCCAGCACCCAGTACCACCTGGCGCCGGGCTCGTAGAACAACGGCTTCTCCCTGGTGCCCCTCGCCGATGTCTTCGATGTCACAGCACGTCCCGTCTCACGAAAGCCAGCCCGCCGCTGCGGCGGCCCAGTAGGTGAGCACGATATCGGCTCCGGCGCGCCGGATGCTGGTCAACGACTCCAGCGCCGCGGCCCGACCGTCGATCCAGTCGTTCGCCGCGGCGGCGCAGATCATCGCGTACTCCCCCGACACCTGGTAGGCGGCCACCGGCACCGGCGAGACGCCGGCCGCCGCGGCGACCACGTCCAGGTACCCCAGCGCGGGCTTGACCATCACGATGTCGGCGCCCTCGTCCAGGTCCAGTTCGATCTCGCGCAGCGCCTCCCGCGCGTTGCCCGGCTCCTGCTGGTAGGTGCGGCGGTCCCCGGACAGGCTCGAGCACACCGCTTCCCGGAACGGGCCGTAGAAGGCCGAGGCGAACTTCGCGGCATACGCCAGGATCGCCACGTCGGTGTGGCCCGCGGCGTCCAGGCCGTCGCGGATCGCCGCCACCTGGCCGTCCATCATCCCGCTCGGCGACACCACGTGCGCCCCCGACTCCGCCTGCGCCACAGCCAGTTCGACGTAGCGGGCGACGGTGGCGTCGTTGTCGACCCGGCCCCGGCCGTCGACCACGCCGCAGTGCCCGTGGTCGGTGAACTCGTCGAGGCAGGTGTCGGCCATCAACACGGTTTCGTCGCCGAGATCCTTGGCCAGATCGCCCAGGGCCACGTTGAGAACACCGTCAGGGTCGGTGCCGGCCGACCCGGCCGGGTCCTTGTCCTGCTCGCGCGGCACCCCGAACAGCATCAGCCCGCCCACCCCGGCGGCGACCGCGGCGGCGGCGGCGCTGCGCAGCGAATCCCGGGTGTGCTGCAACACGTCCGGCATCGACGGGATCGGCCGCGGTTCGTCGATCCCGTCGGCGACGAACATTGGCAACACCAGATGCCTTGGCTCCAGCGATGTTTGCGCCACCAGGCGACGCAGCGCCGGGGTGGAGCGGAGCCGGCGCGGACGCTGCCGCGGGTAGGGGCTCATGACGCGTGTCGGCCGCGAGCGTGCGCAGAATGCCGGTCCCGACGGCGTGTCGGCGCACAGACACGCACGCTCGCGACGGGGGCGCTCGCCGCCACTAACGCCTGCGGCTCTTCTTGCGCGGCGGCGGCAGCGCGCCCTCGGCGCGCAGGCGCGCGGCGTGTTCGGCCAGGGCGTCCACCAGCGGGCCCACCGCGGCGATCTCGGGCTGGACGTCGACCCGCAGACCGAACTCCGCGGCCGTCTCGGCCGTCTTGGGTCCGATGCAGGCGATGATGGTCCGCGCGTGCGGCTTGCCGGCGATGCCGACCAGGTTGCGCACCGTGGAGCTGGAGGTGAAGCACACCGCGTCGAAGCCGCCCGTCTTGATCATCTCGCGGGTGGCCGCCGGCGGCGGCGCGGCCCGCACGGTGCGGTAGGCGGTGACGTCCTCGATCTCCCAGCCGCGGTCGCGCAGCCCCTCGGCGAGCGTCTCGGTGGCGATATCGGCGCGCGGCAGCAGGACCCGGTTCACCGGGTCGAAAATGCTGTCGTAGGGCGGGAATTCGTCCAGCAGGCCGAGCGAGGACTGCTCCCCGGCCGGCACCAGCTCGGGGCTGATCCCGAACGCACGCACCCGGTCGGCCGTCGACTCGCCGACGCAGGCGATCTTCACCCCGGAGAACGCCCGGGCGTCCAGGCCGAATTCGCCGAACTTCTCCCACACCGCGCGCACCGCGTTGGTCGAGGTGAACACCACCCACTGGAAGCGGCCGTCGACCAGGCCCTTGACGGCACGCTCCATCTGCGCGGGGCTGCGCGGCGGCTCCACGGCGATGGTGGGCACCTCGATCGGCAGCGCGCCGTAGGACGTCAACCGCTCACTCATCTCGCCGGCCTGGTCCTTGGTGCGGGGCACCAGCACCGTCCAGCCATAGAGCGCGCGGCTCTCCCACCAGTTCAGCTTCGCCCGGTTGCTCACCGTCTTGCCGATGGTGACCACCAGCGGGCCGGTCTGGGGTTCCCTGCCATTCCCGCCGGGCGGGCCCGCGGCGTCGATGCCCGCCAGGACACCCGGATCGCTCAGCCCCTGCAGCGTGGTCTCCACCGAACGCTGCTGGCAGGTGGTGCCGTGTGCGGTCACCACGCACGGGGTGGTTTCGGCCAGTTCGTGCTCGATCAGCGTGCGGGCCGCCTCGGGCAGGTGCGAGGCGGTGGCCTGCAGGATCAGCGGCCCCGGGGCCGCGGCCAGCGCGTCCCAGTCGACGTGCGGGTCGCGCACGTCGGCGACGGTGTGCGCCGAACCCAGCGGAAGCCCCGCATACGTCGGGACCGCGCTGGCCGGCGACAGGCCGGGAACGATCTCGATGTGCAGGTGGGTGCGCGCGACCGCGTTCACCTCGGTGATGACCGCGTCGAGTGTCAGCGGATCACCGGCGACCAGCCGCACCACGTCGGTGCCGGAGCGGGCCTCGGCGGTCAGCGTCTTGGCGACCTCGGCCGGCTCCCCCAGGGCCGGGCGGATGTCGGGGCCGCCGGGAACCACCGCGGGCGTGGCCCGGTCGTGACCACCGTCGGCGTCCGCCGGCACCGGATCGGCCGGCGCCGGACCGGACACGGGCGGCAGGTCCCTGCCGATCAACGCCAGCACCGCATCGGGCACATCGGGATCGGTGAACACCACCGCCGCGTTGGCCAGCACCGCGGCGGCCCGCGTGGTCAGTAGCCCGGGGTCGCCCGGGCCGGAACCCACGAAAGTGATGCGGCCCGGCCTCGGCTTACGCCCTCGCGTCGTCATTGTCGCTCCCACGTCGTTCGACTCAATCTTCTTGCGCCGGATCCGGCCGCACTCCGCGCATCAGCTCCCGGGCGCCCAGTTCGAACAGCTCCCCCGCGACCGAGAGCCCCAGCTCCCGTGCCCGACCGGGTGTGCCGATGCCGGACGCACGGATCACGTCGGATCCGTCCAGCGCCGCCACGCAACCGCGCAGCGACAGCTCTTCGAAGACGCGGCCGTCCTCATCGATGGACTCGACCACCTCGGCGATCGCACCCACCGGTGCGGAGCAACCGGCCTCCAGTTCGGCCAGCAGGGCCCGCTCCGCGGTGACCGCGGCGCGGGTGTCGGCGTCGTCCAGCTCGGCCAGCACTGCCACCAACCGGCTGTCACCGGCGCGGCACTCCACGGCGAGCGCGCCCTGCGCCGGTGCGGGCAACATCTGTACCGGCTCCAACGTCTCGGTGACATCGTCGAGGCGGCCCAGCCGGGCCAGGCCGGCCCGCGCCACCACGACGGCGTCAAGATCACCACTTCTTACCCTGTTCAACCTGGTATCTAGGTTGCCTCGTAGGGGGCGAATTTCCAAACCGAGACCCAATGCTCTAAGCTGCGCGGCCCGCCGCGGCGACGACGTGCCCACCAGCGACCCCGCCGGCAACTCCCCGAGGACCAGTCCGTCACGGGCCACCACCGCGTCGCGGGGGTCGTTGCGCGGCGGGATCGCCGCGATCGTGAACCGCGGGTCGTCGGCGGTCGGCAAATCCTTGTGCGAGTGCACCGCGGCATCCACGCGGCCGTCGTCGATGGCTTCGCGCAACGCGGTGGTGAACACGCCCACCCCGAGGGTCTCGATCGGCGCCGACGAGCGGTCGCCAACCGTGCTGATGGTCACCAGTTCCGCGGGATGGCCATTGGCGATCAGCGCGTCCCTGACGGTCGCGGCCTGGGTGGTGGCCAACAGACTGCCCCGGGTGCCTATCCGGATCACGTTCGCCAATCGGCTACTCGCCGGACTGTGGCGGCATATCCGCGTCGAATCCGCTTGATATGAAAGTCAATTCACCCGCAGCAACGGCGGCCACGGAGTCCACGGCGGTCGGGTCGAGTTCGAAGAGCTCGCGCAGGGCCTCGGCGTAGCTGTCGCCGCCGGGTGCGCTGGCCAGCTGCTTGATCCGGACGGTGGGCGCGTGCAACAGCTTGTCCACCACCCGCCGCACGGTGCGCGCCACCTCCTCGCGCTGGGCGCTCTCCAGGCCGGGCAGCCGGTTGTTCAGGCGCAGCAGTTCGGCCTCCACGACATCGGCGGCCCGCTGGCGCAACGCCGTCACCGTGGGGGTGACCTCGGCCATCCGCTGCCCCGCCAGGTAGGCGGCGACCTCGGCCGCGACGATGTGGCGGGCGGCGTCGACGTCGGTGGTCGCGGCGTGGGCCGAGGGCTCGTGCTGGATGCGGGCGACGTCGACGACCCAGACTCCGGGCAGCCCGGCCACCGCGGGGTCGACGTCGCGGGGCATACCCAGGTCGCAGATCACCAGCGGCTCGGCGGCCTCGTCCCGCTGCGCCGCGGCAAGCGCGTGATGCACGTCGGCCAGCGACACGACCGGGCTGACGGCCCCCGTGCAGCTGACGACGACGTCGGCCTGCGCCAGCGCCTCGGGCAGGCGTTCCAGCGGCAGCGCGTCGGCGTGGGCGCCGGTTTCCCGGATCTTGCGGGCCAGCCGTTGCGCCCGCGACAGCGACCGGTTGAGCACGTGGACGCGGCCGATGCCGGCCCGGGTCAGATGCGCCGACGACAACGCACCCATCGCCCCGGCGCCGATCACCACGGCGGTCTTGCCGGCCAGTCCGCCCAGCCGGCGTTCGGCCAGGTCCAGGGCGACCGAGACGACCGAGGCGCCGGCGGCGTCGATGCCGGTCTCGGAGTGCACCCGCTTGCCCACCGACAACGCCCGCTGGGCCAGCTCGTGCAGGACCCGGCCCACGGTGCGGTTGGCTTCGGCGCCGGCATACGCGCGGCGCACCTGACCGAGCACCTGTTGCTCGCCGACGACCGCCGAGTCCAGCCCGCTGGTCACCGCGAAGAGGTGCTCGACGGCGGCCTCGCTGTAGCGGACGTAGGCGAACTTGGTCAGGTCGGCCATCGACATGCCGGAGTGGTCCGACAGCACCTGCCCGATGACCGCCAACCCGCCGTGGAAGGCGTCGACCACCGCGTACACCTCGACCCGGTTGCAGGTCGAGAGCACCATCGCCTCGGTCACCAGCGGGGACTGCAGCATCCGATCGACGATCTTGACCTGATCGGATTCGTCGATGCTGAGTTGTTCCAGGACGGAGACCGGCGCACTGCGGTGCGAAACCCCGAAAAGCAGGATGCTCACGGCAGCATCACCTGGCCAGCTCCCTTGCTCGGTCAGCTACTGAAGTTGACATCCACGGTAGTCGGTTCCGAGGTGGCCTACCAAATAAATGCCCGGCGACCTCCGGCTTCGGGGCGTCCTCAGCGCGCGAGATCGGCGCGCAGCCGGGGCTCGTCGATCTCCCAGTAGCTGTGCTCGCGGCCGTCGAGCAGGATCACCGGCAGCCGGTCGCCGAACTCGGCC
>NZ_JBYCLG010000023.1:0-15903 GCF_057473785.1 Mycobacterium sp. TH-M103 | reverse complement strand
GCCGTACCGGGTGATCGACGTCGCCGCGGGCGACCTCGGCTCGTCGGCCGCCCGCAAATTCGACTGCGAGGCGTGGGTGCCCACCCAGGGGACCTACCGCGAGCTGACGTCGACGTCGAATTGCACCACCTTCCAGGCGCGCCGGCTGTCGACCCGCTACCGCGACGGGAACGGCAAGCCGCAGACCGCGGCCACCCTCAACGGCACGTTGGGCACCACGCGCTGGCTGGTCGCGATCCTGGAGAACCACCAGCAGCCCGACGGCAGCGTGCGGGTCCCGGAGGCGCTGGTCCCGTTCGTCGGCGCCGAGGTCCTGGAGCCGCGGGCCTGAGAGGGTGAGCACGATGGGCTGGGTCGGTCTGTGGTGGCGCCAGACCGATCACTACGAACAACTGACCGCCCACCTGCGGACCCGCGGGATGGCCGGACTCATCCGCGCCACCGTCTCGCTGATCGCCGCCGGGCTGGCCCTCATCGTGCTAGCGACGGTGTGGACCCCCACCGGGCCGCGGGGGACCGTGCCGGTCGCCTGCGCGCTGCTCGCCTGCGTTGCCGCCGCGACGGTCGCGGCGGTGTGGGCGCTGCGCTGGCCGTCGGGGGGCCTGGCGGTGCGGCTGGCCGTGCTGGCCAACACCGCCGTCGCGCTGGTCGCGCTGGCCCAGAGCCATCCCGTCGCGGCGCTGCTCGCGTGCACGATGTTCGCGACCATCGCCTGTTACGTCGCGCTGTTCCACACGGCGCCGTTGATGGCCTACAACTTCGCGATCGCCGCCGTGGTCGGCGCCGTCGAGGCCGCCCGGATCGCCGCCCGCTACGGCGTGGTCGCCGCGGGGTGCGGTTACTCGGTAGTGCTGATCCTGAACGTGGCGGTGCTGTTCGGCGTCCAGGCCGTGGTGCACGTGCTGCGCACCGACGCGGTGCGCGCCGAGCGCGACCAGCTCACCGGCCTGCTCAACCGGCGCGCGTTCCGGCGGCGCGCCAAGGCGCGGTTGGAGGAGCAGCGGGCCGGGTCCGGGCACCTCGTCGTCACCGTGATCGACCTGGACCGCTTCAAACTGCTCAACGACAGCTACGGGCACAGCACCGGCGACGAAGCGTTGGTGTCGGTGGCGCAGGCGTTGCGCAGCGGCGCCGGCGGCACCGCGGTCATCGGGCGTGCGGGCGGCGAGGAGTTCATGGTGGCCGACGCCTGGCGCCCGGACGAGGTGCCGGTGCGGGCGAAGCGGCTCTGCGACGCGATCGCCGCGCTGCCCTTCGGCGTCACCGCCAGCGTCGGCACCGCCGGCGTGCACGGGCGGTTCGCGGACCGGGCCGCCGAAGTCCTGCTCGCCGACCTGATCTCGGCGGCCGACGCCGCGATGTACGCGGCCAAACGGCGCGGCGGCAATCAGGTCGGCCGCCACGTGTCCCTGACGCCTGAAGGGCCCTGAAGTGTTAGGCGTCCACGGTCGTCGGCGCGGTGGCCGAATGCGCGTGCCGGTGCCGGCGCTCGAGGGTGGCGAAGTAGAAGGCGAACGCGAAGGCGAAGCTGGTGAACAGGCTCGACACAAAGTACAGCCACGGATGCCGCAACCCACGGCGGCGGCCGTCGACGATCGTGAACAGCGGCAGCAGGATCACGTTGGCGATCGTGTAGTCCTGGCCGGCCGAGCTGGCCGCGGGGTTGGTGAACATCAGCCGGATGTAGTCCGACCAGCTGCCGGGTCCCCACAGCGGGTTCGTCGACCCGTGTGCGTATTGCCGCACGAAATGGATGTTGAACCACCAGCCCAGCACGACCGAGGCGATGCCGACGGCGTAATAGACGAGTTCCAGCGGGGAGAACGTCGGGCCGCCGGCGGGGCGGGCGAAGGCCGCCGAGTTCGACGTGACGATCCAGCCGATGACGGCAAGCCCGAGAATCGCGTGCACGAGAAGCGAGACCATGGGCGCAGTTTCGCCGCGCCCGTCAGTTTTTGTCAATAATGACATAACTGCGGTGGGGTAGGTTAGCGCCATGGCCAGGACCGCGCAGACCGCGCGCAGCGAGCGCACCCGGGAGGCGCTGCGCCAGGCCGCGATGGTGCGATTCCTGGCCCAGGGCGTCGAGGACACGTCGGCCGAGCAGATCGCCGCCGACGCGGGGGTGTCGCTGCGGACCTTCTATCGCCATTTCAAGTCCAAGCACGATTTGCTGTTCGCCGACTACGACGCCGGGCTGCACTGGTTTCGCGCCGCGCTGGACGCCCGGCCGGCCGACGAGGCGATCATCGACTCGGTGCAGGCGGCCATCTTCTCGTTCCCCTACGACGTGGACGCCGTCACCAAAATCGCCTCGCTGCGCGAGGGCGAGCTCGACCCGGGCCGGATCGTCCGGCACATTCAGGAGGTCCAGGCGGATTTCGCCGACGCCGTGCAGGCGCAACTGCAGCGCCGTAGCTGTGCGGCGGGGGAGCGCGGTCCGTCGCCGGACGCCCGGCTGCACATCGCGGTGACCGCGCGCTGCATCGCGGCCGCGGTGTTCGGGGCGATGGAGGTCTGGATGGTCGGCGACGATCGCTCGCTCGGCGAGCTGGCGCGGGTGTGCCGCGCGGCGCTGGAGTCGTTGCGGGCCGGCATCACCGGCACGGGGATCACCTGAGGCAACTTTCGTCATAATTGACAAAACTTTGGGTTAGTGCCAGCCTCCCATCCTGGAGGGCTGGACATGACTGATGCTGGAACTGACGTTGACGCGATCGTCATCGGTGCCGGGCACAACGGGCTGACCGCGGCGGTGCTGCTGCAGAAGGCGGGTCTGCGGACCGTGTGCCTGGACGCCAAGCTCTACGCCGGTGGGATGGCCTCCACCGTGGAGCTTTTCGATGGCTACGAGTTCGAGATCGCCGGGTCGGTGCAGTTCCCGACCTCGTCGGAGGTGGTGGAGGAACTCGGCCTGGACACGCTGCCGACGATCGACCTGGACGTCATGTCGGTCGCGCTGCGCGGCGTCGGCGACGACCCGCTGGTCCAGTACAGCGACCCGATCAAGCTGTTCACCCACCTCAACGAGGTGCACGGGGCCGACGCGGTCAACGGCATGGCGGGGCTGATGGCGTGGAGTCAGGCGCCGACGCGGGCGCTGGGCCGCTTCGAGGCCGGCACCGAGCCGAAGACCTACGACGAGATGTACGCCTGCGCCACCAACGAATTCGAGCGCTCGGCGATCGACGACATGCTGTTCGGATCGGTGACCGACGTGCTGGACCGTTACCTGCCGGACCGCGAGAAGCACGCCGCGCTGCGCGGCTCGATGACGGTGCTGGCCGTCAACACCCTCTACCGCGGGCCGGCCACGCCCGGCAGCGCGGCGGCGTTGGCGTTCGGCCTGGGCGTTCCCGACGGGGCCACCATGCAGATGAAGAAGCTGCGTGGCGGCATCGGCGCGCTCACCGCGCACCTGTGCGAGCTGCTCGAGAGCCTCGGCGGCGAGGTGCGGCTGCGCACCAAAGTGACCGAGATCCTGGTCTCCGGCGGCCGGGTGACCGGCGTGCGCACCGAGGGGGGCGACACCATCGCCGCCCCGATTGTGGTGTCGGGCATCGCGCCCGACGTGACGGTCAACGAGCTGATCGACCCGGCCGCCGTGCCCGCCGACATCCGCGCCCGCTACGCGCGCACCGACCACCGCGGCAGCTACCTGCAGATGCATTTCGCGCTGGGCGAGGCCCCGGCGTTCGCCGCGCCCTACGAGGGGCTCAACGAGCCGGCCATGCAGGCGTCGATCGGGCTGTTCTGCACGCCCGAGGAGGTGCAGCAGCAGTGGGAGGACTGCCGGCGCGGCATCGTCCCGGCCGACCCGACCGTGGTGTTGCAGATCCCGTCGCAGAACGACCCCGACCTGGCGCCGCCGGGCAAGCACGCCGCCTCGGCCTTCGCGCTGTGGTTCCCCATCGAGGGCGCCGCCGATTACGGCCAGGCCAGGATCGAGATGGGTCAGCGCGTGATCGACAAGGTCACCCGGCTCGCAGCGAACTTCGAACGCAGCATCATCCGGCACACCACGTTCACGCCCCGGCACATGGGCGTGATGTTCGGCGCGCCGGGCGGCGACTACTGCCACGGCCTGCTCAACCCAGACCAGATCGGACCCAACCGCCCGGGCCCCAAAGGGTTTGTCGGGCAGCCTCTTCCGATCGACGGGTTGTACCTGGGCAGTGCGGGCTGCCACGGCGGGCCGGGGATCACCTTCATCCCCGGCTACAACGCCGGCCGCGCGGCGCTCGACGAACGGCGCGGCTAGCAGTCCAGGCGGGCGAACCGGCCGCTTCGGTAGAGGCGGGCGCACTCCGCTCGCCGGACCTTGCCGCTCGTGGTGATCGGGATGGAGCCGGGGGAGACCGGCACGACGTCGGAGACGCCCACGCCGTGCGACGTCGAGACCGCCGCGGTCACCTCCCGCGAGAGGGCTTCGAGCCGGCCGGCGTCCGCGCCGCCGCGCGCCCCGACCTCGACCACGGCGACCAGTCTCTCGGTGTGCTCGCCCGGGACCGCGATCGCCGCGCAGCGGCCCCGGGTGACCTCCTGGATCGTCGCCTCGATGTCGTCGGGTGAGTGGTTGCGCCCGTAGACGATCAACAGGTCCTTGATGCGGCCGAGCACGAAAAGTTGGCCCGCGGAGACGACTCCGGAGTCGCCGGTTCGCAGCCAGGGCGATTCGGGCGTGCCCGGCGACGGCGCGACGATCCGTGCGCCGAAGGTCCGCCCGGTCTCGTCCGGACGCCGCCAATACCCGGCGGCGACGTTGTCGCCGTGCACCCAGATCTCGCCCACGACGCCCTCCGGGCACTCGGTGCGGGTCTGGCCATCGACGATCCGCACGAGCGGTGCCGCCCGCAGCGGGTAGCTCACCAGCGCGGCGCCCGAGTCGGCCGGGCACCGCACGGCGCGTCCCGCGGCAAGTTGCCCGGAATCGAAATGGCCCAGCGTCGCCGGCCGGCCGGGATCGCCGGTCGCCACGTACACCGTGGCTTCGGCGAGCCCGTAGGACGGGCGGAGGACCGAGTCGCGCAGGTTGTGGCGGGCGAAGCGCTCGGCGAAGCGCCGCAGTGTCGCCGGTTGTACGCGTTCGCTACCGCTGAGGATGGTGTGCACGCCGCCGAGGTCGAGGCCGGCCAGGTCGTCGTCCGACGTCTTGCGTGCGGCCAGCTCGAACGCGAAATTGGGTGCCGCCGAAAACGACTGGGAATTGGTCGCCAGCAATTGCAGCCACCGGGCAGGCCGTTGCAGAAAAGAAGCCGGACTTGTGAGCACGGCGGGAAATCCGCCCAATATCGGTGCGCAAACTCCGAGCACCAAACCCATGTCGTGAAAAAACGGCAGCCACGACACGACGGTGAGGTCCAACGGTGCGGCGCCCCCGCTGTCGGCGAAATAGCCGGACATCAGCTGCGCGAAATTCGCCAGCAAGTTCTCGTGGGAAATCATCACCCCCGCCGGCCGCCGCGTCGATCCCGACGTGTACTGCAGGTAGGCGGTGTCGGCGAAATCCGGGCGCCCGCAACCAGATTTCATCGCGGAGCCCCCACTCAGCGAATCGACTTCGATGATCGAGGTGGCACACGCACCCGGTCCCGCGGTAATCCGCCGAACGACATCGTCGATCACGGCGGACGTCGTGAGAATTGTGGTGGGCGCTGCATCGGCCAGCACGGAGTCGATGCGTTCGTCGGCGGCGCCGCCGACGGGAGCCGAAAGCGGAACCGCGACGATCCCGGCCTCCAACGCGCCCAGAAAAGCAACGATGTAATCGAGTCCCTGCGGCGCGAGAACAACGGCGCGCTCACCCGGTGACGCGCGAAGCGCGAGTTCCCGCGCGACGGTGAGCGCCCGCCGATAAGTCTGCGACCACGTGAGGGTTTCGCTGCTCCCGGCCGGGTCCCGCTCGTAGTCGACGAACGTGAATGCCGTGTCGTCGGGCTGCAGATCGGCGCACTCGCGCAGCATCGCCGAAACGGAACGTTCGATCACGAGGCGCCACCCTACCGCCGGGCGATTTTTCGCCGAACTCACGATTTCGGACTGCACAGGGGAGGCGGCGGCTACGCTGTCGCTCAACTTGGCGCATGCCCCCGGCCTGGATGCGGGGGCGGCGGTGCCGCAGCCGCCCGGCCGGGCCGGAACCGGCTACAACGGCAAACACGCTGGCAACGAAGGGGGTTGACGGACGTGGGCCAGCCACGTGTGACTCCGGTCGCCGTCGTCGGCATGGCGTGCCGGCTGCCGGGGGGCATCGACTCTCCCGAGCTGCTGTGGGCGGCGTTGCTGCGCGGTGAAGACCCGGTCACCGCACCGGCCCGGCCGCGCTGGGACCCGGGCGTCTTCGATTGCGACTTCTTCGGGATCAGCGAGAGCGAGGCCGTCGCGATCGACCCCGGGCAGCGGCTGCTGCTGGAGGTGGCCTGGGAGGCGATGGAGCGCGCCGGCCTGACCGCCGAGGCGCTGGCCGGCTCGGCGACCGGTGTGTTCCTGGGCCCGACGCACGGGCCACACGGGTTGCCGGGCAACGGCTTCGGCACGGCAGCCGGGCGGATCGCCCGCGCCCTGGGGTCGTGCGGCCCGGCGATCACGGTGGACACCGGCTGCTCCTCCGGCCTGGCCGCCGTTCACCTGGCCTGCCGCAGCCTGCACGAGGGCGAGAGCGAGGTCGCGCTGGCCGCGGAGGGATTCGCGCCGGGTGCGGCGTCGGCCGCGCTGGTGCTCAGGCGGTTGCCGGACGCGCTGGCCGACGGGGACCGGGTGCTGGGCGTCATCCGCGGCACGGCCGCCGACCAGGGACCGTCCGCGCCGGTCCCGGGCCGGCTGCCGGCGTCGGCCGTCGCGGGTGTGGACGCGGTCACCGTCGGGATGATCGAGACGCACGGCGCGGGCGTCGAGGCGCCCGGCACCGCCGCGCTGCCGGGGCTGATGAAGGCGGTCCTGGCCGTCGGGCGCGGGGTGCTCCCGCAGGCCACCACACCGTGGCCCGGGCACGGCCGAACACCCCGGCGCGCGGCGGTGTCGTCGTACGCGTCGTCGGGAACCAATGTGCACGCCATCGTCGAACAGGCCCCGCCGCAGGAGGATACGGCAACCGGGTCTGTCGGCCCGGCCGTGTTCCCGGTGTCGGCGTCCTCGCCCGAGGCGCTGCGGGAAACCGCGCACCGGCTCGCCGGCTGGGTGGACGAGCGCGCGCACTTTCTGGTGGCGTCGGATTTGGCCTACACGCTGGCGCGCCGCCGCACGCACCGGTCCGTGCGGACGGCGGTCATCGCCGGCGGCACCGGGGAGCTGGTCGCCGGCCTGCGCGCGGTGGCCGCCGGCGACACCGCGCACCGGCCCGCGGTGGGCCGCGGCGACCGGGGACCGGTGTGGGTGTTCTCCGGCGTGGGCTCGCAGTGGGCGGGGATGGGGGCCGACCTGCTGAGCAACGAACCGGTGTTCGCCGCGACCCTGGCGACGCTGGAGCCGCTGATCGCCGAGGAGTCGGGGTTCTCGGTGACCGCGGCGATGACGGCGCCCGAGGCGGTGGCCGGAATCGAGCGCGTGCAGCCGACCTTGTTCGCCGTGCAGGTGGCGCTGGCCGCCGCCTTGAGGTCGCACGGTGTCGTGCCGGGAGCCGTGATCGGCTATTCGCTCGGCGAGGCCGCGGCGGCCGCGGTGGCGGGAGCGCTGTCGCTGCCGGACGGGGTGCGGCTGGTCTGCCGCGGCGCCCGCTCGCTGGCCACGGTCGCCGCTGCGGTGGCGACGGCGTCGGTGGAGTTGCCCGCGCTGCGCGTGCGTTCGGAACTGACCACCCGCGGCGTCGACGATGTGGTCGTCGCGGCGGTACCCTCGCCGCTGTCCGCGCTGATCGCTGGATCCCCGGAGTCCGTCGGCGCGCTGCTCGCCGCGTGGCGACGGCGGGGGGTGACGGTGCGCGAAGTGGCCGCCGGCGCCGCGGCGCACTCTCCGCACGTCGACCCCGTCCTCGGCGAGCTGTCCGGGGCGCTGGCGGACCTGCGCCCGATGCCCCCGCGGGTGCCGTACTACTCGGCGACCCTGTTCGACCCGCGCGAACGACCGGCGTGCGACGCCGGCTACTGGGTGGACAACCTGCGCCACACCGTGCGGTTCTCCGCGGCGGTGCGCGCCGCTCTGGACGACGGGCACCGCGTCTTCACCGAGCTGTCCCCGCACCCGCTGCTGACCCGCGCCGTCGAGCAGACCGCCGGCAGCGCCGGGATGCCGGTGGCCGCGGTGGCGAGCATGCGGCGCGGGGAACGGCTGCCGCACGGGCTGCGGGGCGTGGTTGCCCGGGTGTACGGTGCGGGTGCGGCGGTGGACTTCTCGGTGCCCTACCCGCACGGTCGCCTGCTGGACGTGCCGCCGCCGGCCTGGACGCGCCGCCGCCTGCCCGACCCCTGCGGCGCCGTCCCGGTCGCGGGGAAGGCGGACGATGACGCCAGGGAACTGCGTGCCGAACTCGACGACCTGCCGCGGCAGGAGTGGCCCGCCCGGATCCGGCGACTGGTGTGTGAGCAGGCCGGCCTGGTCCTGAGTCGCGCGGTCGACCCCGACCGCCCGCTACCCGAGTACGGGCTGGACTCGCTGGGCGCCCTGCAACTGCGCACCAGCCTCGAGGCCGAGACGGGAATCCGGTTGGCGCCCACGGACATCAGCACCACGGCGCGCGGTCTGGCGGACCACCTGTGCGACCAGCTGGCCAGGCGCTGAGAGACAGGAGGCAGCAGTGCGAATAGGGCCACTCGACGTGTCGGCGGTCGGTGACTGGGATCCGGCCCCCGGCTCGTTGGTTTCCTGGCACCCCTCGTCGGCCGCGCGGGCCAAGGCGCTCGACGCGCCGGTGAGTGCCCTGCCGCCCAGCTACATCCAGGCCCGGCATCTGCGCAGCTTCTGCGAGCAGGCCGCCCGGGGTCTGGATCACTCCAGGCTGCTGATCGCCTCGGTCGACGTCGCCGGCCGGTGCGACCTGCGCGCGATGTCGTACGTCATCAACGCCCACCTCCGCCGGCACGACACCTATCGCAGCTGGTTCGACTACCACGACGCCGACCACATCGTGCGGCACACCATCGCGGATGCCGCCGACATCGAGTTCGTCCCCACCCGGCACGGCGCCATGACGAGCCCGCAGCTGCGCGAGCACATCGTGGCCACACCCGGCCCGCTGCACTGGGATTGCTTCAGCTTCGGGGTCATTCAGCGCGCCGAAGGATTCACGTTCTACGCCAGCGTCGACCATCTGCACGCCGACGGGCAGTTCGTCGGGGTGGGGCTCATGGAGTTCCAGACGATGTACGACGCGCTCGTCAGCGGCGGCCCGCCCGTCGGGCTGCCCCCGGCCGGCAGCTATGCGGATTTCTGCGTCCGGCAGCGCGCGTACACCTCGGCGTTGACGCCGGAGTCGCCGGAGGTGGCCGCCTGGATCGATTTCGCCGAGGCCAACGGCGGGACTTTCCCGGCGTTCCCGCTGCCGCTGGGGGACAGGTCGGTGCCCTGCGGCGGCGAGCTGCACAGCGTCACCCTGATGGGCGCGGAGCAGACCGCGCGGTTCGACGCGGCGTGCACCGCCGCCGGTGCCCGTTTCGTCGGGGGCATGTTCGCCTGCATCGCGCTGGCGTTGTACGAATTAACCGGGGCTCCAACATATTTCGGGTTGACCCCCCGTGACACCCGCAGCACCGAGGCGGACTTCAGGACGCAGGGGTGGTACACCGGGCTGATCCCCATCATCGCTCCCGCCGCGGCGTCGTTCGGTGCCGCGGCCCGCGCCGCGCAGGCGTCCTTCGATGCGGGTGGCGACCTCGCGCGGGTGCCATTCGAGCGCGTCGTGGAGCTGGCGCCATCGCTGATCCGGCCCCAGCCGCTGTTCGCCCTGGTGAACTTCTTCGACGCCCAGGTGAGCCCGCTCTCGATGCTGACCAAGATGTTCGAGGGCCTCGATGTCGGCGCGCACAGCGACGGCCGCCTCACCTACCCGCTGAACACGATGGTGGGCCGGTTCGACGAGACCGCGGCGAGCGTGTTGTTCCCCGCCAATCCGGTCGCCCGCGAATCCGTGAGCCGCTATCTGGCGGCGGTCAGGTCGGTGTGCGTCCGGGTCGCCGACACCGAAGGGGCAGCGGCGCAGGGCGACTCGCTCGCGCTGCGGCGGCAGCGGGCGTGCTGACGCCGGGCGTCCCGACGCGATGAACGCGGCCAGCCGATCCGGTGCCGCGGGCGTGTTCCCGCGGCTGGGCCGCGTGGTCGCGCGACGGCCGTGGCTGGTGATCGTGTGCTGGGCCGTGCTCGCGGGCGTCCTGTCGCTGACGATGCCGTCGCTGGAGGAGGTCTCCCAGACCCATCCGGTGGACATCCTGCCGTCCGACGCCCCGTCGGCCGTCGCGAACCAGCGCATGACCGCGGCGTTCCAGGAGGCCGGGCTGGAGAGCCTGGCGGTGGTGGTGCTGGTCGATCCCAAAGGGCTCGGCCCGGCCGACGAGGCCGTCTACCGCACCCTGGTCGGCACGCTGCGCCGGGACACCCGGGATGTGGTGATGCTGCAGGACTTCCTGGCCACCCCACCCCTGCGCGACGTCATGACCAGCAAGGACCATCGGGCCTGGATCCTGCCGGTCGGCCTGCCGGGCGAGTTGAGCTCGCGGCAGTCCAAACAGGCCTACGCGCGGGTCGCCGACATCGTCAAGCGCACCGTCGCGGGCTCCACGCTCACAGCCGAGCTGACCGGGCCCGCGGCCACCGTCGCCGACCTCAACCTGACCGGGCAACGGGACAGGATCCGGATCGAGCTCGCGATCCCGCTGCTGCTGTTCGTCATCCTGCTGGTGATCTACCGCAACCCGGTGACCATGGTGCTGCCGCTGCTGACGATCGGGCTGTCGGTCCTGGTCGCGCAACGCGTGGTGGCCGGCATCGGGACGTTGGGGCTGGGCATCGCCAACCAGGCCGTCATCTTCATGAGCGGCATGATGGTCGGCGCGGGAACCGATTACGCGGTGTTCCTCATCAGCCGCTATCACGACTATCTGCGGCAGGGCGTGGACTCCGATGAGGCGGTGGTGCGGGCGCTGGCCTCGATCGGCAAGGTGATCGCCGCCTCCGCGGCCACCGTCGCGGTCACCTTCCTGGCCATGATCTTCACCCGGCTGGGGATCCTGCGAACCGTCGGCCCGGTGCTGGGCGTCTCGATCGCGGTGGTGTTCCTGGCCGCGGTGACCCTGCTGCCGGCCATGCTGGTGCTCACCGGGCGCCGCGGCTGGACCACGCCGCGCCGCGACCTGACGCGCCGGCTGTGGCGCCGATCCGGGATCCACATCGTGCGGCGCCCAAAGGCGCATCTGCTGGCGAGCGCCCTGGTGCTGCTCGTGCTGGCCGGCTGCGCGGGCATGGCCCACTACAACTTCGACGAACGCAGGAGCCTGCCCTCCTGGGTCGGCAGCGTGCGGGGATACGCCGCCCTGGACCGGCACTTCCCGCCCAACCTGATCGTGCCCGAGTATCTCGTCATCGCGTCGCCGCACGACTTGCGCACGCCCCGAAGCCTTGCCGACCTGGAGGAGACGGCACAGCGGGTCAGCCAGGTGCCCGGTGTCGCGGCGGTGCGGGGCATCACGCGACCCATGGGCCGGCCGCTGGAGCAGGCCAGGACCTCCTGGCAGGCCGGCGAGGTCGGCGGCAAGCTGCAGGAGGGCGCCGAGCAGATCACCGGGCACACCGGAGATCTCGACAAGCTCACCGACGGGGCCACCCTGATGGCGGCCAAGCTGGGCGACGTCCGTGAGCAGGTGAACCGCGCCGTCGCCACGGCGGGCGGGCTCCTCGACGCGCTGTCCTACCTGGGGGACCTCTTCGGCGGCGACCGGACGCTCGCCGAGTTCGACGGCGCGGCGAAACTGGTCGCCGGCATGCGCGCGCTCGGCGAAAGCATCGGCGCGGACGCCGATTTCGTGGCAGACAACTCCGACTGGGCGGCGCCGGTGCTGGGGGCGCTCGACGGCAGCCGGATGTGCGACGACGAGCCGGGCTGCGTCAAGGCGCGGGCACAGTTGCGGCGCATGGTCACCGCGCGCGACGACGGAACCCTCGGCAAGCTCGCCGAGCTGGCGCGGCAGTTGCGCGCGACGCACGCCCTGCAGACCGTCGCGGCCACGGTGTCCGGGCTGCGCCGGGCGCTGCGCACCGTCGCCGGCGCGCTGGGCGCGCTCGGGATGGGTGAGCCCGGCGGCGTGCGGGGCAAGGTCAGCTTCCTGCAGCAGGGGGCCGCGTCCCTGGCCGACGGGAGCCGCCAACTCGCCGACGGGGTGCAGTCGCTGGTCGACCAGGTCAAGAAGATGGGGCTGGGCCTGGGCGAGGCGTCGGACTTTCTGCTGGGCATGCGGGACGACGCGACCACGCCGGCGATGGCGGGCTTCTACATTCCCCGGCAGGTGTTGTCCTACGCCCTCGGCGCGGGGGAGCGGCCCGCCGCGCTACCACCCGGGGCGCGAGAGCTGTTGGGCGGCTTGAACGTCGACGAACTCAAAAAGCTCGCCTCGGCGTTCGTCTCGCCCGACGGGCACGCGGTGCGGTACCTGATCCAGACCAGCCTCGACCCGTTCAGCGGCGCCGCGATGGACCAGGTCCGCGCGATCGCCGCCGCCGCCCGGGGCGCCCTGCCGAACACCACGCTGGCCGACGCCGGCGTCTCGGTGGTGGGCCTGCCCGCCGTGCTCGAGGACACGCGCGACTACTCCGATCACGACGTCCGGCTGATCGTCGTCATGACCGTCTGCATCGTGTTGCTCATCCTGGTCCTGCTGCTGCGAGCCGTCGTCGCGCCGCTGTACCTGATCGGTTCGGTCATCGTGTCCTACCTGGCGGCGCTGGGCGTGGGCGTCATCGTGTTCCAATTCCTGCTCGGCCAGCAGTTGCATTGGAGCGTGCCAGGATTGACCTTCGTCGTGCTCGTCGCCGTGGGTGCGGACTACAACATGCTGCTCATCTCCAGGCTGCGGGAGGAGTCGGCCGCGGGCCTGCGTTCCGGGGTGATCCGCACCGTGGGCTCGACGGGCGGGGTGATCACCGCGGCGGGGCTGATCATGGCCGCCTCGATGTACGGCCTGGTGTTCGCCAGCCTCAGCAGCGTCGTGCAGGACGCCTTCGTCCTGGGCACCGGGCTGCTGCTGGACACCTTCCTGGTCCGCACCGTCACGGTGCCGGCCATCGCGGTGCTGGTCGGCGAGGCGAACTGGTGGCGCCCGTCGGTCCGCTGGCCGCTACGGCGCGACCGCCCCCGCGAGCGCAAACCGCTGCTGCCTGAGGAACTGCGCGTGCCGACCGAGGAGGCCGAGGACCTGATCGGCTTCCGGATGGACCACGGCCTGCGGCTCTAGAGATCCGGGATCAGAAGACGTTCAGGCCGACTTGGGACGTGCCCGTGTTGTTGTAGCCCACGTTGTCGGTGCCGGAGTTGACGAAGCCGGTGTTGCCCGAACCGGTGTTCTGGTAGCCGATCTGGCCGTTGCCCACGTTCCCGTAGCCGCTGTCCCCGCTGCCCATGTTGTACCAGCCGGAGGTGCCGTCGCCGGTGTTGCCCCAGCCGGAGGTCCCGGTGCCTGTGTTGCCGTAGCCCGAGCTCGCGTTCCCGCTGCTGGTCACCAGCCCCAGCCCGGTGTTGGCGCTGCCCGCGTCCCAGACGCCGGTGTTGGTGCTGCCCGAGTCGTAGAAGCCGGTGTTGGTGCTGCCCGAGTTCCCGAAGCCGGTGTTCATGTTGCCCGAGTCGCCGGCGCCGATGTTGCCGGTGCCGGAGCTCTCGACGCCGATGTTGTGGTTGCCGGCGTTGAACGGGCCGATGTTGTAGTTGCCGCCGTTGTCCAGGCCCACGTTGTGGTTGCCGCCGTTCCACAGGCCCACATCCTGGATGCCCGAGTTGGCCGAGCCGACGTCGGCGCGGCCGGAGTTGGAGTACCCCTGGTCGTAGCTGCCGGAGTTGCCGAAGCCCGTGTCGAAGCTCCCCCCGTTGCCGAAGCCGAGGCTGCCGGTGCCCGAGTTCCAGAAGCCGTGGTCGGCGTTGCCCGAGTTCAGGAAGCCGACGTCGTTGTTGCCGGAGTTGAAGAAGCCGACGTCGTTGTTGCCGGAGTTGAAAAGGCCGATGTCCCCGGTACCCGAGTTGAACGGATCGCCGAGGTGGACCGTGCCGGTGCTGGTGTTGAAGTAGAGGTTGCCCATGCCGACCTCGTTGTTGCCGGTGAGGCCGAGGCCGAAGTCGTGGCTGCCCGTGATGCCCAGGCCGATGTCGTTGCTGCCGAGGATCGCGGAGCCGAAGTTGTAGTTGCCGTTGTTCCCGTAGCCGATGTTGGTGCTGCCCTGGTTGCCCATGCCCACGTTGAGGGTGCCGATGTTGCCGAACCCGACGTTGGTGTTGCCGATGTTGCCCTCGCCCATGTTGGAGTTGCCGAGGTTGGCGTTGCCGAAGTTCCCGGAGCCGAGGTTTCCGTTGCCCACATTGATGCTGCCGACGTCTCCGCCGCCGATGTTGTAGCTGCCGACGTTGCCCTTGCCGTAGTTCAGGGTGCCGATGTTGCCGCTGCCGAGGTTGAGGTTCCCGATGTTGCCGCTGCCCATGTTGTAGCTGCCGGTGTTCCCGTTGCCGAGGTTGAGGTTGCCGGTGTTTCCACCGCCTCCGTTCCCGCTGCCGGTGTTGCCGCCGCCGAGGTTGGCGATGCCGGCGTTGCCGTAGCCGATGTTGCTGGCCAGGCTCTGCAGTTCCTGGATGATCGGCGTCAGCGGGGAGGCGGCCGCCGAGGCCCCGGAGTGGTAGCCGAACATCGCGCTCACGTCCTGCGCCCACATCTGCTCGTACTCGGCCTCGGTGGCCGCGATGGCCGGGGCGTTCTGCCCGAACAGGTTCGACGACACCAGCGAGACCAGCTGCTCCCGGTTCACCCCCACCAGCACCGGATGCACCGTGGCCGCCTGCGCGGCCTCGAAGGCCGCCGCCGTGGCCCGCATCTGCTGCGCGGCGTGCGCGACGTGCGCGCCGGCGGTGCCCAACCAGCCGGCCAACGGTGCGGCCGCGGCGGTCATCGCCGCCGCCGCCGGACCCTGCCACGCCTGGCCGGTCAGCGACGAGATGACCGAGCCGAAAGACGATGCCGCCGAACCGAGTTCGGCGCCCAGCCCATCCCAGGCCGCCGCCGCGGCCAGCATCGGGCCCGGCCCCGCGCCGGTGAACATCCGCAACGAGTTGACCTCGGGCGGCAACACCGAATAGTTCATCACGCCGATCCTTCCCCCACCGGGCCCCGCTCACCCCGGTCCCGAACATTGGCTGGCCCGGCCATCCCCGGCGACCGCGAACAGAGCCTACGGAAGGCGGGAAGCCTTTGTCGTCAGAATGCGCATTTTCACCAAAATCGGGCAAGCCCTTGGGATTTACCGGATCGACCGCCGCGCAAGATCACTTCCGCCCGGGCAGCAAAGCCCTGATCTTGCCCAACACGCCCTTGGCGCCCCGCAGGGCGTGGGCGCCCCGCAGGGCGTTCGTCACGGCGGTGGCGGCCCCGATGCCGGTGGTGGTGCCCGAGACGGGGATGCTGACCGAGGGCGCTACAGCGGGGGCGTGGCCGATTCCGTCGAGCAGCCGGCCCGGGTTCACCGCGGGCGCCGGCCCCGGGGCGTAGGCCCGGTCGATCATGGGGCGCAGCACCGCGTCGAGTGGTCCCGCCGCCTCGGGGGGCAGGCCGGCCATGTCGACGAGCGCCCGTACCAGGGGAAGCTGCCCGCCGCGGATGAAGTAGGTCGTCGTGGTGGCGCCCCGGCTGTTGGTAGTGGTGGTGATGTCCCACGGCGCCACCCGGGCGGGGTCGGAGAACGCGGTGGCGCTGTGGCCGTAGTAGCCGCCCGCGGTGATCGCGTTGAGATCGG
>NZ_JBYCLG010000022.1:0-14693 GCF_057473785.1 Mycobacterium sp. TH-M103 | reverse complement strand
CCCGGCGGCGAGGAGTTCCTCGATCCGGTTCTCGCTGTCGTCGTCGAGTTTGCGGCCGCCGGGACCGAACACCTTGATGCCGTTGTCGGGCATCGGGTTGTGCGACGCCGAGATCATGACGCCGAAGTCGGCGTCATAGGCACCGGTCAGGTACGCCACGGCCGGGGTGGGCAGCACCCCGACCCGCAGCGCGTCGACACCCTGACTGGTCAGCCCGGCGATCACCGCGGCCTCCAGCATCTCCCCGCTGGCGCGGGGGTCCCGGCCCACCACGGCCACCCGCCGGCCGGGTCCGCCCGGCCGCGCGAGGTGCCCGGCTGCGGCCATGCCCAGCGCCAGCGCCAGCTCGGCCGTCAATTCGCGATTGGCGACCCCACGAACACCGTCGGTGCCGAATAGTCGACCCATGCGGACAAACCTCTCACAGTTTGGACGGTCCAGCACCTAACGTGCCCGTTCCTTTCTGACCGAAATCGCGTAGGACAGCGCGCAGACACGCCGAAGGACGCGCACAACGTCTCGTGCGAGATGCCGCGTGGCGGCCAGAAAGTGACCGCCGAATCAGCGCTTGCTGTACTGAGGCGCCTTACGCGCCTTCTTCAGGCCGTACTTCTTGCGCTCGGTGGCACGCGGATCACGGGTGAGGAAGCCCGCCTTCTTCAGCGCGGGGCGGTCCTCCGGCGACGCCAGGATCAGCGCCCGGGCGATGCCAAGACGCAGCGCACCGGCCTGGCCCGAGGGCCCGCCGCCGGTCAGGTGGGCGAAGATGTCGAAGTTCTCCGCCCGGTCCACGGTGACCAGCGGGGCCTTGATCAGCTGTTGGTGCACCTTGTTGGGGAAGTAGGCCTCCAGGCTGCGCCCGTTGAGGTCGAATTTGCCGGTACCGGGCACCAGTCGCACCCGCACCACCGCCTCCTTGCGGCGGCCGACGGTCTGGATGGGCCGCTCGAACACGTAGGAGTCGCCGGCGGGCACCCCGGCGGCCCCGACGGCCTCGGGGGTCTCCGGGACCTCCGCCGAGGCTTCCGGCGCCGCCGCGGCTTCCGTGGCTTCTTCCACGGCTTCGGTCGTCTCGGTCACTGGGCCACCTGCTTGATCTCGAACGGAACCGGCTGCTGCGCGGCATGGGGATGCTCCGGGCCGGCGTAGACGTGCAGCTTGCGCTGGATTTGCCGGCTGAGCTTGTTCTTGGGCAGCATGCCCACGATCGCCTTCTCGACCACGCGGTCGGGGTGCTTCTGCATCAGCTCGCCGATGGTGCGTTTGCGCAGGCCGCCGGGATATCCCGAGTGGCGGTAAGCCAGCTTGTCGCGCAGCTTCTCGGGGCCGATGCCGACCTTGTCCGCATTGATGATGATGACGAAATCTCCGCCATCGACGTTGGGGGCGAACGTCGGCTTGTGCTTGCCGCGCAGCAGGGTGGCTGCCGCGACGGCAAGACGGCCAAGCACCACGTCCGTGGCGTCGATGACATACCACGACCGCGTGGTGTCACCCGCCTTCGGCGCATAAGTGGGCACAGCGCTTACCTAATCTCTTCTCGGGGTGGATCCCGGTGCGACCCGGGTGCCGGTCAGGCGTCACACGGTGGGGCTGGTCTCGGCGACCGACATTGACCCGAGGCCCCGGCGTTACCGGACGCCAACGGAGCAGCTTACCGACGGACGTACCCGCAGGTCAAAATTGCTGTGTGGTCCCGGCGGCTCTCCTCCGCCGGGACCACACAGCAGCCTGCGGGGGCGCGACGGCTAGCGCCCCCAGATGCCGGCGGCCCGGCGGTCGGCGTCGGCCACCTCCTCGGCGCCGTCGCGGACCGCGTTGCCGAGGTCGACGAGGATCTCGTTGAGCGCGGTCGCCGCCTGATGCCACCTCAGCTGCTCCACCTGATAGGCGGCCGCCGCTTCGCGGGTCCACAGTTGCTGCAGCGGGGCGATCTGCGACCTCAATTCCTCCAGCGCGGCATTGAACCTTGTCGACGTGGCGTGGATCTCCTGCCGCACGGCGTATTCGATTTCGCCGAAGTCGTAGGACAGCACCGGATCCACGGCTACTCCTCTCCGGTCACAGGTGTCCACCGGAGGCGGCGACGCGGTGGGCGTGGTGTTCGGCAGCCTCCTGCAGGGTGGTCGCGTTGTATCGGATGGTCTCGGCGATGGCGTGCAGGACGTGGTGCAGCCGTACCGACTCGGCGTTCCAGCGATCCACCACCTCCTTGAACCGCGCCGCCGCGGGCCCACCCCACACCGACGGCGGGACACCGCCCATGCGGCCGATGAATGCCTGCAGCATCGCGCGCAGTTCTTCGTTGCGGGCGTCCGCCGTGGCCGCGACCGAGCGCATCAGGTCGAAGTCGGCGCTTAGTGTGTTGGAGGTCGTCATATCAGGTTCGACGGCGGCGGCCCGCTTCCGGTTCCACCGGGTTCGACAATCATCCGATCGCATGCGCGGAGCGGACCGCCCGCTCGCACACGTCGCGCACGGCTTCATAGCCACCGGGCCGGCTTTGGCACCCGACGCTGATCCGGACCTCGCCGTCCGCCAGCACGGTCCACCGCACGTGATGGTTGGCGCGCACCTCGCGGTAGGTGACCGCGGGGCGGCCCGCGCTGGTGCCCGACGGATCGAAGTCGACGAACACCGCGGCCGGCTCGGCGTCGATGGCCCGCTTCAGCCGCTCGGCGGCGCCGCTGAGCGCCTCACCGGGCACGGAGGACTGGGTGATGTGCAGCGCGACCTCGGGATCGGACGGCGAGGTGACCTGCACCCGCGCCGAACCCGGACCGGCGACCACGCGCCGGGCCGGCCAGCCCGCCGGAACCGACAGCGCCACCCTGCCCTCCACCAGCAGCGTCGGGGCCGCGGCGGGGGCGGGTGTTGCGGCGTGACGTCCGCCCGGGGCCACGGCCAGGGCTGCCGCGGCCAGCGCGACGACGGCGGCGGTGAACCCGGCGCGCAACCGCGCACGCGGACGAGAGCCCCCGCCAGAGCGCGCAACCCGGTGCCGGGGGGCGCGGGCCGGGGCCGGTTCAATCGACCGGGCGAGCCGGGCCAGGCTGGCTTCGTCGACGGTGACGACCGCGCGCCCGCCACTGCGCGCCGCCGCGGCGAGCGATCTCGCCAGCGCCGCCGCCCCCGTGACGGCGCCCGGCGCGTCGAGGACCACGGTGCCCGTCGTCCCGGCGACCACCGCCGCGACCTCCTCGGCCAGGCGGTGCCGCCGCGTCGCGCGGGGTATCGCCACCACCTCGGCCCCGGTGATCACCACCAACCGCTCGGTGATCTCCACCACCACCGCCGCCGCGCCCGTGGCCGCTCTGGCCAACAGCCACGACCGCGGGCGTGCCCGCACGTCGGCGGCGAGCCTCCCCGCGGCCGCGCTGACCAGGCCGACGCGCGCCAGCGACCACCACGACGGGTGCACGAGCACCAGCGCTTCCCGGGCCTCCGGACAAAGCGCCGACCGCAGCGCGGCGCGCCACAGCGCGTCGACGCCCACCGGCCGCTCCCCGACCAGCGCCACCGGGTCGTCGATCGCCCCCAGGGCCGCCGCCGTGACCCTTGACGCGGCGGAAGCGTCTGCCGCACAACATAACCGGCGCACGGTGCCGGGCCCTGCCTCGATGACCGCGCGGTGCGCACTCACGGCGGGCTCCAGGCCACCTGGATCAGCTGTTCGTCACCGGGCCGGGTGACCAGCACCCCACGCCCCGGCGGGAGCCGGATCGGTCGGCCGGAACCGAACGGCGCGCCGCCGCCGGGGCATCCGCTCATCCTCAGTTCTGCGCAACCCAGATCGCGCAGGCCCGCCAGCAGCGGCTCGAACAGCGCGCGCTCGGCGCCCCCGCCGCGCCGCGCGAGCACCAGATGCAGGCCCAAATCCCTTGCATGGGGCAGGTATTCGACGAGCACAGCCAGCGGGTTGCCCGACGGCGCGGCGACCAGTTCATAGTCGTCGACCAGCACGTAGATGTCCGGCCCGGACCATCGGGACCCGGTCCGCAGCTGTTCCTGGGTCGCATCCGCGGGGGGCATCCGCCGCCGCAGCCGGTCCAGCAGCCCGGGGAGCAGCGCTGCCAGCGCCGCCGGCGAGGCGGCGTAGCCGCCGACGTGCCCGGTCTCGACCGCGCCCAGCAGCGCGCGACGGAAGTCGACGATCAGCAGGTGCGCCTCGGCCACGCTCGCGCTCCGCGCGAGCTCCCGGCACAGCACGCGCAGGGCGGCGGTCTTTCCGCACTCGCTGTCCCCGAGGACCAGCAGGTGCGAATGGCGTTCGAAATCGAACACCACCGGTTGCAATCGGCGCTCCTCGATGCCGAGCAGGACCCCCGCCCGGGGCACGGCACCCGCACCGCTCACGACGGCGCGATGGTCCACCTGCGAAGGCAACATCGCTATCGGGGGCGCCGACGAGTCGCCGTGCGGGATCTCGTCCTCGGGCACGGCGATGACCATGTGCATGCCGTCGGGCGAGAGGCCGCGGCCCGGCCTGTCGCGGGGCACGTGCTGGGCGGCCTTGCGGTCGAGTTCGGAGTCGGCGGGATCGCCGAGCCGCAACTCGACGCGGGTGCCGATCTGGTCCCGCAGCGACGGCCTGACGTCGGCCCACCGTGCCGCCGACAGCACCACGTGCACACCGAACGAAAGCCCGTCGACGGCGAGGGCGGTGATCGGCGCTTCCAGCTCCTCGAGCTCGTGCCGGAGGGCCCCCCAGCCATCGATCACCAGGAACACGTCGCCGAACGGATCGGCCCGCGGTGCCGCGCGCTGCGCGCGCAGCCGGCGATACCGGGCGATCGAGTCGATGCGGTGCTCGCCGAAGACGGCCTCCCGCGACCGCACCACCGACTCGCACTCGGCGACCACGCGGGCCGCGAGTCGCCGTTCGGCCCTGCCCGCGACGGCGCCCACGTGCGGCCAGTCGCGCAGCGCCGCCAGCGCCCCGCCGCCGAAATCCAGGCAGTAGAACTGGACCTCGCCCGGATCGTGGGTGGCGGCCAACGCGGTGATCAGTGTGCGCAACGCCGTCGACTTGCCGGATTGGGGTGCCCCGACGACCGCCACATTGCCTGCGGCCCCGGACAAGTCGGCCAGCAGCGGCGTCCGGCGCTGCTGCAGCGGCCGGTCGACCAGGCCGAGGGGAACCGCCAGGGCATGCGGTGGGGCCGCGCGCAACAGGGTGGCCAGCGCCGGCGACGAGCCCAACGGAGGCAACCACACCCGGTGCGCGGGCGGCCCGTGCCCCGACAACCGGTCCACGAGCGCGTGCAACACCGTCGGCGCCGGCGCGCCGCCGGACGCCGCGACACGCGCCACCGGTCCGGCCGCCCGCGTGCCGAACGGGCGCACCGTGGCCGCCGCCGCGGCCGGCACGTCGGGCGACGGCTCCGTCCGCACCGGCCCCGACACGAAGGCGGCCTGGAAACGGACCGGCTCGCCGCTGCCCGCGCGCAGGTAGCCCGCGCCGGGCGTGTTCGGCAATTCGAACGCGGCGGACGTGCCCAACACCAGGCGGGACTCCCCGGGGGACAGCGTCTTCAGGCACAGCCGGTAGGACAGGTGGGCCTCCAGGCCCCTCAGCCTGCCCTCCTCGAGGCGCTGACTGGCCAGCAGCAGATGCATGCCCAGCGAGCGCCCCACCCGGCCGATCGCGACGAAGGTTTCTGCGAAGTCGGGATGGCGGCCGAGCAGTTCGGAGAATTCGTCGACGATGACGAACAACGACGGCAGCGCGCTGAGCGCGGCACCGTCGGTCCGGGCCCGTTCGTAGGCCGCGGCGCTGCCACACCCCGCCGACCGCAACAGCTCCTGGCGGCGGTTCATCTCGCCGGCCAATGCGTCGCGCATCCGCGCCACCAGCGGCGCGTCGTCGGCCAGGTTGGTGATGACCGCGGCCACGTGCGGGGCGCGCACCATATCGAGAAACGTTGCACCACCTTTGAAGTCGATGAGGAGCAGGTTGAGCGAAGCCGGTGAGTTGAGCGCCATCATGCCCAGCGCGACGGTGCGCAGCAGCTCGGACTTGCCCGATCCGGTGGCCCCCACGCACAGCCCGTGCGGGCCGGCGCCGCCGTCGGCGGGCTCCTTGATGTCGAGCCGCAGCGGCGTGCCGTCGGCCGCGCAGCCCAGGGGAACGCACAGCCGTTCACGACCACTTGCGCCGCACCACAACGGCATCGGGTCGAATCCCCCGATGTCGCCGATCCCGGCCAGCGCCGCCCATCCGGACCCCACGGCCCGGCCGTCGGCCCCGACCCGGTAGGCCGCCAGCCGGCGCGCGCATGTCATCGCCTCCACCGGGTCGAGCCGATCGGGACGCGTCACGGTATCCGTCTCGCCGGCCTGAACTATCGACACGGGTGCGCCGTCGCGGCCGCCGGCGACCGCGATGACGACGACGCCCGGTGTCGCGTCGGCGTGCTCGTCGAGGTCGGCGATCAACACCGCTCGCACCGCGTCCCGCAGGCCCCCCAGTGCCGCCAGCGCCCCGGCAACGCTCGGGTACACCATGCGGGCGGGTCCCAGCGCATCGGTTTCGGCGGGATGGGCGTTGTGGGGCAACCACTTCAGCCACTCCCAGTGCGCGCGGCAGCGGTCGCCTACCGCAGCCGCGATCAGCAGTCGATCCGGGGGATGCAGCACCGCCAGCTGGCAGATCATGGCCCGCAGCAGTCCCCGCACCGCCGCCGGATCACCCCCGAGGGTGACGGTCGCACCGGCTCGCAACCCGATCGCGATCGGCACGTCGGCGACCATCGCATGGGTCTCGACGAACCGCCGCATGGCCATGGTGGTCACCGGGTCTGCGGCTCCGCGTGGCGGTAGCTGCGGGACCACAAGGCGGGCGGCGAGCGGCCGGGCACCGACGCCGACCCGGACCAGGCAGAAGTCGGCGTCGGCCGGGCGCCGCTCCCACATCCGCGGGCCGCCGGTCATCGTCCACAACGTGTCCGGGTCGGGATGACGCCAGCGCTCGGAAACGCGTTGCGCCGCTCCGACTTCGGCCACCGACTGGCGCAGGCTGCTCAGATGTTCAAGGTAGGCGGCGCGGGCCGCGTCGATATCGCCGCTGCGCCCCCGCCCGGCGGTCACCGTTGCCACGGTCGAGAGCAGCATCATCGCGGGCAACGCCAGAAACACCGGGGCGCGGCCCCCGCCCCACCCCGACAGCGACGACGCCGCCATGGCTCCCGCCGCCGCGAGCGAGGCCACGAGCGGGAGCAGGCGCAGCAGCGGACCCTGCGACGCGGGGGCCGGCAGGTCGGGCGGGGCCTCGACCACGATGTCCGCCGCCGCGACCGCTGGCGGCTGACTCCGCGGCGGGGGCACAAAATCACGCGTCATCGCGGCCCACGCCCGGGGACGGTAGGCAGCCGCGCTTCCGGCGGCAAGTCAGCTGTGGACAGCCGGACACCGGCCCGACCGGAAACCGGTTAACGTGACGGTGATTCGAGCGAAGGGGACGCACATTGCCTGCATCCGACGAGCTGTGCCGGGTGTGTGTGCACGCCGGTGCCGCCGCGGCGGACCTGGCGTTGCCCGCCCACGTGCCCGTGGCCGCCCTCATCCCGTCGATCCTCGACATCATGCACGGTCCCGCCGGTGCCGCCGAGGCGACCCGCTACCGGTTGTCCCCACCGGGGCTGCCCGCGCTGGCCGGGTCAACGACGCTGGCGCACAACGGCATCCACGACGGTGCCGTTCTGGTACTCAGCCAGTGCGCCCCGCCGCCGCCCGCGCCGCGCCACGACGACCTCGCCGAGGCGGTCTCGGTCGCGCTCGGCGCGGCAGGCCCGCCCGACGGCCGCCACGCGGCCCGCACCGCGGCTGCCGTCGCGGCGGTCGGCCTGGCCGGCGTCGGGGGCCTCGCGCTCATCGAGAACGCTTTCTGCGGCAACGTACCCGCCGGAACGGCCGCCGTGGCCGGCACGGTCGCCGCGATGTCCGCAGTGCTTGCCCGCGGGGCGGACCGGGACCCCACGGCCGGGCTCGCGCTGGGCGTGATCGCCACCCTGCTCGCCGCGGTCGCCGGATTCCTGGCCGTTCCCGGCCCCCCGGGCGCGCCGGGCGTGTTGCTGGCCGCGACGACGGCCGCGGTCGCATCGGTGCTGTCGATGCGCGTATCTACCAGCGGCACACCCGGATTGACCGCGCTGGCTGGCGTGGCGCTCGTCGTCGCCGCCGCCGCGTGCGCGGGTGTGCTGACCGGGGCCCCGCCATCGGCGATCGGTGCGGCGTCCGCGCTGACATCCCTCGGCCTGCTGGAAGCCTCGGGGCGTATGTCCATCGTGGCGGCAGGCCTGTCGCCGCGCCTCGATGCCGTCGCACCCGACGGGGACCGGGTGGCCGCCAGGGCGGTCCGCGCCGACCGCTGGGCGACCAGCCTGGCCGGCGCATTCTCCGCCTCGGCCGCCCTCGGTGCCCTGGTCACCGCGCTGGCCGGCGGACCACGCCTGGCCCGCCTCGTCTTTGCCGCCGTCACCGGGGCGCTGCTGCTGTCGAGGGCCCGCGAGGTCGACGCCAGGCGGGCGTTGCCGCCGGCCGTCGCCGGGTTCGTCGTCCTCGCAGCGGTATTCGCCGCTACGGCGCTCGGCGCGCCCGATCGGGGCCCGGTCATCGCCGCGGCCACGGCGCTGCTGGCCGCCGCGGCGCTGTGCCTGGGCTTCGCCGTCCCCGACCTGTCGCTGCCACCCCCGCTGCGCCGCGGCCTCGGGCTGCTGGAATGGCTTGCGCTGCTCTCCATGGCGCCGCTCGCGTGCTGGATCTGCGGCGTCTACGGCGCCGTCCGCGGAATCCACCTCCGGTGACGCCGTCTCGTGCCGGGCGCCTGCTGGCGGTCACGGCGCTGGTGGGGCTGTGCCAGCTTGGAACGCCCGCCGTCCATGCGGTTTCGCCGCCGCAGGTCGACGACCGGTGGCTGCCGCCGCCGACGCCGCCGGCACCGCCGGCGCCGACCGCGCAGCGCGACGTGTGCGCGCCGCTCACCAGCGGTCCCGCCCCGGCCGCCGACCCGCTCGCCGACCTCGACCTGCCGCGGGTCTGGCGGCTCACGCGTGGGGCGGGTCAACGCGTCGCGGTGATCGACACCGGCGTCTCCCCGCACCCCCGGCTACCCGCCGTGGTGCCCGGAGGCGACTACGTGTCCACCGGCGACGGTACCCGCGACTGCGACGCCCACGGCACGCTGGTGGCCGCGATGATCGCCGCCGCAACGGATTCCGCGGGACGGGGCGGGGTCGCACCCGATGCCACCGTGATCGGCATCCGTCAGTCCAGCGCGAAGTTCGCCCCTACCGCGGACCGGTCCCGCACCGGCGTCGGGGACGTCGACACGCTGGCCAGAGCCGTCCGCACGGCCGCCGATCTCGGCGCCTCGGTGATCAACATCTCCGCGGTCGCCTGCGTTCCGGCCTCCTCCGTGCTCGATGACCGGGCGCTGGGCGCCGCGCTGAGCTACGCCGTCGACGTCAAGAACGCCGTCGTCGTCGCCGCGGCGGGCAACACCGGCGGCCCGGGTCAGTGTCCCACCCAGAAGCAGGACGTCACCTGGGACACCGCCACGGTCGCGGTCAGTCCGGCCTGGTACGACGACTACGTGCTGACGGTCGGTTCGGTGAACGCCGCAGGAGCGCCGTCGCCGTTCACGCTGGCCGGCCCCTGGGTGGACGTCGCCGCGACCGGCGAGCAGGTGAGCCCGCTCGGGTGCACGGTATCGGGCACCAGCTTCGCTGCGCCCGTCGTCAGCGGGGTGGCGGCGTTGATCCGGGCCCGCTTCCCGGCGCTGACCGCGCGGCAGGTGATGCGGCGCATCGAGTCGACCGCGCACCACCCGCCCGCCGGGCGCGATCCACTCGTCGGTCACGGGACGGTCGATGCCCTGGCCGCAGTCAGCACCGACTCCGGCCCGCCCGGCGCCCCTGCCGCCGCGGCACCGTCGGCGACGCCGACCCCCGCGGCACCGTCGACGTCCCCGAATCGGGACGCGCGCAACACCGCGCTGGGCGGTGCGGCGATCTGCCTCATCGCGCTGGCCGCCCGGGCCGCTCGGAGCCGGCGACGACATCCCGGGCCACCGACGCGGCGGGCCGGCTGAGTTCCGGTCCCGACGGCAGCGCCGCCACCATCGGCCACGGCGCCGGAACCGCCTCCGCGAGGCCGAGGTCGTGCGCCGCGTCGTCGTCGGGGACGGCGAAGCGCACCCCGGTATCGGTGACGAGGTATCGTTCGGCGTCCCGGCCGGCCCGCACGTAGGCGCTGCGACCCGGCGGCAGATACACCGCGTCCAGCGCGGGACCGCCCCCGTCGGCCTGGGCCAACGTCACCGGCGCCTGCCCGAACGGCAGGGGGAGACGGTCCCCCGTCAGGAACCCGACGCTGCCCGCGGGCGCGGCCGGGTCCTGCGCGACGCACACCGTGCCGGCGGCGGTGGCCAGGTCCGGTGCCCGGTCGGGGAAGCCGCCCACCGGCAGCGTCGTCACTATCGGAGCGGCGCGGATCGCGTCGGGTGGCACCGTGCGGACCTCGGCCATCCCGTGCGAGTCGCCGAGACGCAGCAGATCCGCGGCCACCCGGCCGATCCGCTGAGCCCCGGCGGGCAGGACCGCGTAATATTCGTCACCGTCCCCGCGTGTGATGCGCAGCACACCACCGACCGCAAAGCCCGGCAACCCCGCAGAGGGACGGCCCGCTCCGGCGATCCGCGGTGCCGTGATCGGCGGCGCCTCCGGGACGGCGTCCAGCAACCACCGGGAGACGGCCCGCGGCGCTCGGCCCTCCAGCCTGAGCGCGCGCACCACGGCGGCGTCGGTCAGGTCGACAACGGCCCGGCGACCCGCGTAGAGCAGGTAGGCGGGTGGGCCCGGTCCGGGCGCGACCAGGAGTGCCTGCCCGTCGGCCAGGCGACGGGCAGCCGAGGCGTCGGTGCGTCCGACGACGACCGTCGTGGCCTCGCCGCCGGGCCCCCCGCCGTCGCAGACCGCCCACACCGACTCCGCCGCGGGCAGCACCACTCCGATGAGCGCCGGGGCGCCCGGAATACCAAGCAGCGGGCCGCGTCTGGTGCGACGCAGGTCCGCCTCGGACACCAGCCTCAGGCTGGTGTCGGCGCCGGCGATCAGCCGCGCTGACACCGCGTTGAGCACCGGATGCCAGGTGTCGCCCACGCGGACGTACAGCGCCCCGGACTCCCGGGCCACCACGATCCGCTCCCGGTCGAGCCCCACCTGCGGCCGCAGCAGGGCCAACACGGCGCAGCCGGCCACGGCGACCGCCACCAGAACCCAGCCGAGGGTCAGCGGCGCCGGCTGCGCCGACAACGACCGGCCCCCCACCAGGGCGCGCTCGACGCGGCGCAGCAAAAACCGGTAACCGCTGACCTGCAGCGCCGTCGTCGACCGGCCCGGCACCCCGCCGCCCTCCCCCCGTCCGCGTCTCCCCACGATCCGTCCCGAATCCGTGGGGCCTCACGGTAGCCCGCGTGCGGGTGCCCGCGCACAGTTCATCCACAGCCGCCGGGGTGTCGTCCGGCCTGGTTACGGCTAACATTGGCGCATGTTTTCGCACCGCACACGTGGCCGTCGGGCGGCCGGCGCGCGGTCGGGGGGTCGCTGGGTGGGCCTGGGGGCCGCCGTTCTGACCGGCGCCGCGGGGCTGCTGAGCACGTCCGGCGCCGTCCCCGTCGCCTCAGCCGACAGCTGCCCGGACGCGCAGGTCATCTTCGCCCGCGGAACCAACGAGCCCGCCGGCATCGGGCGGGTCGGCGAAGCGTTCGTCGACTCCCTGCGCCAGCAGGCCGGCGGCCTGGACATCGGGACGTACGCGGTCAACTACAACGCCAGCAAGCTGCAGATCCACACCGGGGACGGGGCCAACGACGTCATCTCGCACATCAAGTCCTTCACGTCGTCGTGCCCCACCACCAAGCTGGTGCTGGGCGGCTACTCGCAGGGCGCCGACGTCATCGACATCGTGAGCGGGGTCCCCATCGGCGGCATCAACTGGGGCAGTTCGCTACCGCCCCAGTACGCCGCCGACGTCGCGGCGGTCGCCGTGTTCGGCGACGTGGCCGACCGGTCCGGCCGCTCGCTGGCGGCCCAGAGTTCGCTGTTCGGTTCCAAGGTGATCGACCTGTGCAACCCCACCGACCCGATCTGCCACGCGGGCCCCGGCAACGAATGGACCGGACACACCGAGGGTTATGTCCCGGTCTACACCACCCAGGCGGCGGCTTTCGTGGCGTCCAAGCTGCTGGCCGGGACGGGCCGGCAGGTGCCCGGGTTCGGCCCGCAGGTGCCGGTGTTCGGCCCGCAGGCACCCGGCGGCTCCCCGCAGGCGCCCGGGCCGCAGACACCGGCCGGCCCGTTGCCGCCGGGGTCGGGCCCGTCCATCCACGACAATGTGCCGCCGCCGTCCCAGTCGTCCCCGCCGCCACGCGCGCCCGACCTGGTGTCCGTCGTCTACTGACGCTGCGTCGATAACGATTATGGAGCCCTCGGCGGTGATCGGCTGACCGGGCCGGTCGCGTCGTTACCATCGGCCCATGCGGCTTCGCGTGGGCGCCCCTCTGCTCCAAGGCAGTTCGAGCGGCAGGCCGAATGCGGCTGGCCGGCTGGCGAGTCATTTGGGCGCCGCTTTGCTCGGCCCGGCCTGCCTGATCGCGGCTGCGGTGGCGCCCGGGCCGGCGGCGGCGTCGCCCTGCCCGGCCGCCGAGGTGGTCTTCGCGCGGGGCCGAGAGGAGCCACCCGGCCCCGGCTACGTCGGCAACGCGTTCGTCAACGCGCTGCGCCCCAAGGTGCCGAAGATGCCGATCGCGTCGTATGGGGTGAACTATCCCGCCGACATCAGCCCCGCCAAGGGCGCCGACGACATGAGCGCGCACGTCCAGTCCATGGCGAGGAGTTGCCCGAAGACCCGCATGGTCCTCGGCGGCTACTCGCTGGGCGCCGCTGCCACTGACCTCGTGGTCGCGGTGACCCAACCGTCCTTCGGGTTCACCAATCCCCTCCCACCGGCGATGGCCGACCACATCGCGGCCGTCGCGTTGTTCGGCAACGGCACGCGCCGAATCCTCGGGCCGCTGCGCAATTTCAGTCCCGCGTTCGCCGGCAAGACGATCGATCAGTGCGCACCCGGAGACCCGATCTGTTCGAACGGCACCAATTGGCCGTCGCATTTCCAGCCCTCGTACATCGATTCCGGCCTGGTGGATCAGGCTGCCAGCTTCGTCGCCGCCAAGCTCTAGTCGCGGGTACGAATGCCCCGCGTGACCGAATTCCGTTCGGCCAGTTGGTCGTCTGGCGGGTAGTCGACGCCGATGAGCGTCAGCCCGTGCGCCGGCGCGGCCGCGAATTCGCTGGACCGCGCCGTGGCGGTGAGCAGGTCGCGGCACCAGGAGGCCGGGCGGCGATGTTCGCCGACGGCCAGCAGCGCCCCGATCAGCGACCGCACCATCGACCAGCAGAACGCGTCCGCGGCGACGTGCGCGGTGACCAGGTGGCCCTCACGCGACCACTCGAGGCGCTGCAGGTCGCGGATGGTGGTGGCGTTGTCGCGGTGACGGCAGAACGCCGCGAAGTCGTGCAGTCCCAGCAGGTCTCGTGACGCGGTGGTCATCGCCTCCAG
This sequence comes from Mycobacterium sp. TH-M103, assembly GCF_057473785.1. Taxonomy (NCBI): domain Bacteria; kingdom Bacillati; phylum Actinomycetota; class Actinomycetes; order Mycobacteriales; family Mycobacteriaceae; genus Mycobacterium; species Mycobacterium sp. TH-M103. The sequence goes on along the minus strand of NZ_JBYCLG010000022.1, from coordinate 1,076 downwards.
GTCCAGGAAACGCGGCCACGCGGTGACGTAGCGGGCCTGCTGCGGCTCCACACCGTAGGGCGCCGTCGACAACCGGTACCGGTAGTGCCGGCGCAGGGCCGAGAACCTGGCATCGAAACCTGCAGGTGCACGGCCGATTTCGAGCACCCGGACGTCGCTGGGCAAAAACCGGCCGAGCCGCCGCAGCAACGGCAGGAACTCCGGCTCGCCGTCCCGCCGGGAGCGCGACTCGGCGTTCGCGAGAGCGACCAAGGGCACATCGGCGTGCGCCACCTGCCCGCTTGCGTGGACCCCGGCATCGGTGCGCCCGGCGGCGCGCAGCCGCACCGGTGTGCGGAAGACGGTCGTCAGCGCCTCGTCGAGAATCCCTGCGACGGTGCGCTGGCCGACCTGCGCCGCCCAGCCCGCGAATTCGGTTCCGTCGTAGGCGATGTCGAGCCGCAGACGGACCTCGTCGCTAACTGTCGGCGGCCTCATCGGACTCGTCGGCGGGGACCTCCCCGACCGCGGGCGCCTCGGCCTGGTCGGCCGCGGTCTCGTCGGCCTCGGCCACCTCGGGCACCGAGACTTCCTCGGCAGTCGGTCCGACCGCTTCCTGCGGCTCGACCGCCGCCTGCGGCGCCGCGTCGGCCGCCACCGGCGCCTCCTGGCCCTTGGAGGCCTTGACCCGACGTGCCCGATCGGCTTCGGAGGTCACGGTCTTCTCCCGCACGAGTTCGATGACGGCCATCGGCGCGTTGTCACCCTTGCGCGCCTCGACCTTGATAATGCGGGTGTAGCCGCCGTTGCGGTCGGCGAAGAAGGGTCCGATCTCCTCGAACAGGGCGTGCACCACGTCCTTGTCGCGGATCTTCTTCAGGACCTCTCGGCGGTTGTGCAGCGTGCCCTTTTTGGCGTGGGTGATCAGCTTCTCCGCGTAGGGCCGCAGCGCGCGCGCCTTCGGCTCCGTCGTCTTGATCCGGCCGTGCTCGAACAGCGATGTGGCCAGGTTGGCCAGGAGGGCCTTCTGGTGCGACGACGACCCGCCGAGGCGCGGACCCTTGGTGGGCTTGGGCATTGCTGACGCTCCTGTCTAG
>NZ_JBYCLG010000021.1:0-2967 GCF_057473785.1 Mycobacterium sp. TH-M103 | reverse complement strand
AGGATGCGTTGGCGGTCCTGCGGGGTCTGCTTGCCCCCGGTGATCCAGGCCGCGCTGGTGCACACGTTGACACCCGATTCCAGCAGCCGCACCAGTTCGTCGACGCTGGGCCACAACGGGTTGTAGCAGCACGCGTCGGCGTCCAGGGCCAGCAGTGCGTCGATGTCGTCGGTCGCGCGCACACCGGTCGGTTCGGGCCAGCCGGCCAGGTCGGCGGCGTCGACGCCGACCTTGTCCGCCCCGTGCGCGTACACCCCGACCAGTTCCATGTCGGGCCGGCCGATGACGGCGTGCAGTGAGCGGCGCCCGATGTTCCCGGTGGTCCACTGGATGACGCGAAGGGGACGGTTTGTGCTCACGGGGGCTCCTTTGCCGGTGCGATTCGACTCATTATGTGCAACCGGTCACCGTGCCCGCGGGCGGGGCGGCCCCCACCGCCGCCTGGTTGCTCCTCAGGCGTCCAACCGGGTGAATCGACCCTCGCGGTACTGCTCGACGCAGGCGGCCCGCCGGATCTTGCCGCTGGTCGTGGTGGGTATCGACCCGGGCGACACCAGAACGAGGTCGCCGACGCTCAAGCCGTGCGCGTTGGATATCGCCGACGTGACGTCGCTTCTGACGCGGGCGAGCCGGTGCAGCGCCGCCTCGTCGGAGTCGCCCCTCTTCTTGAGTTCGATCACGGTGACCAGCTCCTCGGTGCCGTTCACCGGAACCGATATCGCCGCGACCCGGCCCCCGGTGAGCTCCTGGGCCGTGGCCTCGATGTCCTCGGGGTAGTGGTTCCGCCCGCGGATGATCAGCAAGTCCTTGATGCGCCCGACGATGAACAGCTCACCGGAGAAGACGAAACCCAGGTCGCCGGTTCGCAGCCACGGGCCGCCCGGCGTGCCCGGCGACGGGTCCACCAGCGTCGCGCCGAAGCAGCGCTGCTCCTCCGGCGGCTTGCGCCAGTAGCCCTCGGCGACGTTGGGGCCGTGTAGCCAGATCTCGCCGACCACGTCGGGCGGGCACTCCCGGCCCGTGTCGGCGTCGACGATCCGCAGCGTCGGGGAGTGCGGCACTTTGTATTTGACCAGCGCCGTGCCGGTCCGGGCCGCACCTGGCCGGACGCGGCCGGCGGACAGCTCATCGGCATCGAAGCGCACCGCGCTCGACGACTCGCTCCAGGTGCCGGCCGTCACGAAGACGGTCGCCTCCGCCAAGCCGTAGGAGGGGCGCACCATGTGGTCTTGAAAGCCGAAGTGGGCGAACCGGTCGACGAAGCGCTGCAAGGTGGCCGGCTCGACACGTTCGGCGCCGCTGATGATGCCCAGCACGCCGGAGAGCTCGAGCCCGGCGAGGTCGCCGTCGCCGGTTTTGCGGGCGGCCAGGTCGTAGGCGAAGTTCGGCGCCGCCGAAAACGCGTGCGGACTCGTGGCCAGGGATCGCACCCACCTCGCGGGCCGTTCCAGGAACGAGACCGGGCTCGCCAGCTCGCCGCGATAGCCGCCCAGGATCGGTGCGCAGACGCCCAGCACCAAACCCATGTCGTGGTAGAAGGGCAGCCACGACACGATGGTGAGATCCGGCGGGGCTTTGATGTTGGACTCCGTGAAAAAGCTCCGCATCAGCTGCTCGAAGTTCACCTGGAGGTTGCGGTGCGAGATCATCACGCCGGTCGGCAGCCGGGTGGAGCCCGAGCTGTACTGCAGATACGCGACGCTGGGCAAAGCTGTTGCCGGAAGGGATGTTCCGCCATCGGCATCCAGATTCAGCGAATCGATTTCGACGATCTTCGGCACGGCCTCCAGGCGTGCCCGATCGACATATTCGGTGATGTCCTCCGCGACCGCGGACGTCGTGAGGACAACCGCGGGCGACGTGTCGGTGAGGACCGCGCTCACCCGCTCATGGGTCGAGCCGCGGTGCGGCAACGGGAGCGGAACCGCGATCAGGCCGGCCTGCATGGCTCCCAGGAACGCCGCGATGTAGTCGAGGGACTGCGGAGCCAGGATCACCGCCCTGTCCCCGGCCGAGCCGTGCAGGCTGAGCTCGCGCGCCAAATTCATTGTCCGGCGGGACAACTGCGACCACGTGAGGCTCTCGGGAACGCCCGCCCAGTCGTCGTCGCAATCGGTGAACGTAAAGGCGACGTCGTCGGGCCGCAGGCTGGCACGGCCGTGCAGCATCGAGAGAATGGAAGACTGGGGCTGCGTCACATCACGTCCGTGCCGATTTCTCCGAGGCGGCGCATCGGAGTCAGTGGTCGGCCTGTCCCGCGCCATGGGACAACACGGACAAGGCACCGGCGAGGATCTGCGAGAACGGGTCGGCCCCGCCGCCGAAGGTGGCCTGGTTGGCCGGCGCGGTGACCTCCGCGGGGTCGAAGCCGTGCAGCGGGTCCACCTGAACCGGGGCGGTCGACGGGTCGTCGTTGCGCGCGTAGCCCGCATTGACCCGGGGCGTCAGGATCGCGTCGAGCTTGTTGAGCGTGTCCTCCGAAATCCCGATGTAGGCCAGGGGCATGACCAGCGGAAGGTGCTTCTCCGGGACCATGACCGTCGTGATCTTCGCGCCCCTGGAGTTGACCGTGGTCCTGATGTTCTGCGGCGGCACCATGCCCGGGTTCGTGAAGGCCACCGCGGTGTGACCCGTGGCCAGGCCCATGACGGTGTTGGCGAGGGCGAACATGTTGTCCGGCCGGTCCGGGAAGTCCGCGATGGAGTCGTAGGCGGCCACGAACTTGTCGGTGTCGTATTGGCTCTGGTATGGCGGCGGCATGGTGTAGTCGAGCGCGGGCACAACGCTGCCGACGGGGAACATGGCGGATAAGAAACTCTGACCGAAGGCGTGCTCGCCGATCGGGTCGCCGAACGTGGCGAAGTTCAGGGTGTCCGGCGGCGGAGCGGCCGGGTCGTCGGCCAGTCGAGCCTGCGCGCCGTCGACCACGAACCCGCCCTCGGACAAGCCGATCGCGGTGCCGGGCCG
>NZ_JBYCLG010000020.1:0-6200 GCF_057473785.1 Mycobacterium sp. TH-M103 | reverse complement strand
CTCGTGCTCGAGCTTCTCGATGCGGGTGCGCAGACCATCCACATCGAGCACCCGCTCCACCGTGGTCAGGGTGGAGTCGAGGGCGGCGATGTCGGCTTGACGGTCGGGTTCCACAGCCGACCACGTTACCGGCGCGCGGGCCCGCGGCGAATGCTCAGGTCGCCGTCACCGCGCTGACGTTTAGCATCGAGGGACCGTTCCGTTGCACCCCCCGACCGCGCAAAGGCTTGAGCATGCGTCTGTATCACATAGCCATCGTCGGCTCCGGACCGTCGGGATTCTTCGCCGCGGCCTCCCTGCTCAAGGCGGCCGACGCGGCGGAGGATTTCGACATCTACGTCGACATGCTGGAGATGTTGCCGACACCGTGGGGGCTGGTCCGGTCGGGGGTGGCACCCGATCACCCGAAGATCAAGTCGATCAGCAAGCAATTCGAAAAGACCGCCGAAGACCCGCGCTTCCGGTTCTTCGGCAACGTGACGGTGGGCGAACACGTCTCGGCGGGCGAGCTCGCCGAGCGCTACGACGCCGTCGTCTACGCCGTCGGAGCCCAGTCCGACCGCGCGCTGCACATCCCCGGCGAAGACCTGCGGGGTAGCGTCGCCGCCGTCGACTTCGTGGGCTGGTACAACGCCCACCCCAACTTCGCGCGGATGGCGCCCGACCTGTCGGGCGCCCGGGCCGTCGTCATCGGCAACGGCAACGTCGCACTCGACGTCGCCCGCATCCTGATCACCGACCCGGAAGTGCTGGCGCGCACCGACATCGCCGACCACGCGCTGGAGAAACTGCGGCCCCGCGGTGTGCAGGAGGTCGTCTTGGTGGGCCGGCGCGGCCCCCTGCAGGCCGCGTTCACCACGCTGGAGCTGCGGGAGCTCGCCGACCTCGAGGGGGTCGACGTGATCGTCGACCCCGCCCAGCTGGAAGGCATCACCGACGAGGACGCCGCCGCGGTGGGCAAGACGGCCAAGCAGAACATCAAGGTGCTGCGCGACTATGCCAACCGGGGAACCGGCCACGAACCCCACCCCGGGCACCGGCGCCTGGTGTTCCGGTTCATGACCTCGCCGATCGAGATCAAGGGCGACGGCAAGGTGGAAAGCATCGTGCTCGGCCGCAACGAACTGGTCACCGACGCCGACGGGCGGGTGACGGCGCAGGACACCGGCGAGCGCGAAGAGCTGCCGGCCCAGTTGGTGGTGCGGTCCGTCGGCTACCGCGGTGTGCCGATCCCCGGGCTGCCGTTCGACGAGCGGACCGGGACCATCCCCCACACCGACGGCCGGATAGCGGGCAGCCGCAACGAATACGTCGTCGGTTGGATCAAGCGGGGGCCGAGCGGGGTGATCGGCACCAACAAGAAGGACTCCCAGGACACCGTCGACACCCTGATCGCCGACCTGACCGGCGCCGGTTCGGACGTGCCGGGCGGGCGCGGAGCCGCGCGTGCCGACGAACTGGCCGAGTGGCTGGCTTCGCGCCAGCCCAAGCTGGTCACCGCCGCGCACTGGCAACTCATCGACCGCTACGAGCGCACCGCCGGTGAGGCGCAGGGACGGCCCCGCGTCAAACTGCCCGATCTGGCGGAGCTGCTGCGCATCGGCCACGGTTAGACGAGCGGCGCGGTCCAGCGCAGCACCGTTCCCCCGGCCGCGGTGGTCTCGACGGTGAGCTCGCCGCCGGCCTGCTCCGCCCGCCGCCGCAGGCGCGCCAATTTCCGGCCGCCACCGGCTTCCGTTGCGCCGCAACCGTCGTCGCTCACCTCGATGCACAGATCGTCGTGGACCACGACCCGGATCGTCACCGCGGTGACCCGGGGATGCCGCAGCGCGATGACGAGCGCTTCGCAGATCACCGCCTCGGCGTGTTCGGCCAGGGTGCCCTCGACCACCGACAACGGCCCGACGAACTGCACGCTGGTGCGCAGGTCGCCGGCGAGTCGGGCGACCGCCTCGTCGATCCGTTCGCGCAGCGAGGCGCCCTGCGGCGCCCCGTGCAGGCCGTAGATGGTCGTCTGTATCTTCTGGATGACACCCTGCAGGTCGTCCACGGCATCGGCGAGCCGCCGCTGCACTTCGGGCACGCGCGCGAGCGGGGCCGCGGCCTGCAACGTCAGCCCGACGGCGAAGAGCCGCTGTATCACGTGGTCGTGCAGGTCGCGCGCGATGCGGTCCCGCTCGGTGACCACGTCGAGTTCCCGCATCCGGCGCTGCGAGGTGGCCAGCTGCCAGGCCAGCGCCGCCTGGTCGGCGAACGCGGCCATCATCTCCACCTGTTCGTCGGTGAACGAGCCCGCCGCGCCGCCGTACAGCATGATCACGACGCCGGCGACGGTGCCGGTGGCCCGCAGCGGCAACACCAGGGCGGGTCCCAGGTCCGCACCGTCCAGGTCGAAGTGTTCGACCGGGAGGGGAGCACCGTCGGCCAGCACGTCGGCGAGAGGTGTGCGCGCCACCGCAAGGGTTCGCCCGATCGCCGAAGGCGTTACCTTGCCTCCGGTTTCGATCACCAGCAACTCGTGGGCGGCGGCGATCGGCATCCCCTCGTCGACGGGGACCGCGACGACGACACCGTCGGCCGCGGTCAACGTCAGCGCCTCCTCGGCGACGAGCCGGAACACCGTCGCGGGCTCCGTACCGGACAGCAGTTCCGTGGCGATGTCGCGCGTCGCCTCGATCCAGGACTGCCGCGCCCTGGCCTGCTCGTAGAGCCGGGCATTCGCCACGGCGATACCGGCGGCGGCGGCCAGTGCCTGGACCAGCACCTCGTCGTCGTCGCTGAACGGCTGCCCGCTGAGCTTGTCGGCCAGGTAGAGAGTCCCGAACGATTCGTCGCGCACCCGGATCGGCACCCCCAGGAAGGTCCGCATCGGTGGAGGATGCGGCGGAAACCCCACCGAGGCGGGATGATCCGCGATTTTGTCCAGCCGCAGCGGTGCGGGTTCGCCGATCAGCAGACCGACGATCCCCCTGCCCTCGGGGACGTGGCCGATGCGCCGCACCGTGTCCTCGTCGATGCCCTCGTGCACGAACTGCGATACGCGGCGATTCCGGTCGTGCACCTCCAGGGCGCCATAGCGCGCGTCCACCAGATCGGTCGCCGAGTGCACGATCGAGCGCAGGGTGTCATCCAGCTCCAGCCCGGCGGTGACCACCAGCATCGCCTCCACCAGCCCGGCGAGACGGTCGCGCTCCTCGACCATCTGCTCGACGCGGTCCTGCACCTCGGCCAGCAGCTCGCGCAGCCGGAGTTGCGACAAGGACCGGCGTAGCCGATGTACGGCCGTGCCATCCCCGTCGGGAACCGTTTCCGTCCCGGCGTGTGCGGGAGTCATCGCGCGGCCCTACAGGTTTCCGAAACGGAACGCTAGGACGGAGTGTTTGGCATTAGGGGTGCCGCACAACTCGCGGCAGGCGCGCGAGTCGGTGACGAACAATTGGTCGGGCTCCTCGGCGGCGTCCAGATACTTGTCGACGGTTCCGCGCACGACGCCGGACTCGACCGGCACGTCGGGGTACAGGTGCTCCCACGGGGCGATCCGCCGGCGCAGTTCCGCCTGCGCCAGACGTCTCCCGTCGGGGTTGTCCGAGCCGGCCGTCGCGGAGACCGAGATCGCGCACAGCGGCGCCCGCCGCAACCGGGCCTCGTCGAAGGCGAAGCGCAACAGCGCGGCTTTGTCCGCTTCCACGACGACGCGGCTGACCTGCCGGGGCGCCGGCTGGCCCGGCGCCCGCCGGATCACCGCCACCGGGCACAGGGCCGAGGCCGCCACGGCCGCCGCCAGCGAACCGACACCGTGGTGGGCGTGGTTGCGACCGAGCGCCCCCACACAGATCATGGCGGCCGCTCTGGACTCTTCCATCAGTGCGACCAGCGGCTTCCCCGTCAGGATTTCGGTCTCGATCTTCACCGGCTTGCCGGTCGCCTCGACCGCGCGCTGAGCGTCGCGTAGGGCCGACCGCGCGGCGGCATGCCCGCCCGTCTCGACTTCCGCGCCGACCGGTTCCGACGGCTCGATGACGTAGACCAGCCGCAGCGGCATGTCCCGGCTGACCGCCTCATCGACGGCCCACCGGGCCGCATCGATGGCCGCCTTGGACCCGTCCACGCCGACGACGACGGTCGCAGCTGAATGAAACATGTGCTCTCCCCGGCTCGTTCCCTCCGCACGCTAACTGCGGCAATCCGGGCAGGTGCAGGGGCATTGGATGCACAAACGGGTGTCATTGGTCCCTATTCGCCGTATCGCAAGGGGTTGCCAAGGCGGCCCGCCGCCAATTTGGATGGGCTGTGGCGTCCTGGGGGCGTCAGGCACCGCTGTATTCCTGACCCGCGACAAGTTGCGCGAGAAGACATTGGATGGCCGCTCCGCAGGCATCGCCGCGTCCCGATCAGTCGTCGTCACAGCCGCTGGTTTCCAGAGGCTGGCCGCAGGGCGTCGCCCTGGTGATGATCTTCGGCTCCCTGGTGATGGGCATACGAGCCCACCGCACCTACACGGCGTCGATGCCGATGCCGGACAAGGTGGTCAGCGAATCGGGCCAGTTGCTGTTCACCGGCGACGACATCACGCGGGGCCAGGAGCTCTACCAGGCTCGCGGCCTGATGGAATACGGCTCGGTGCTGGGCCACGGCGCCTATCTGGGGCCCGACTACACGGCCGAGTACCTGCGGATGGCCACCGACGACGTCGCCGGCCAGCTGCGCGCACACGGCGTGGCCGACCCGCACGGCCGGGTGGCGAGCGAGTTCCGGACCAATCGCTACAACCCGGCCACCAAGACGCTGGTGTTCACCGACCGGCAGGCCGCCGCCTTCGACCGCATCCAGCGGCACTATGCGGCTTACTTCGGCGAGAACTCCACCAAATACGGTCTGCTGCCCCAGATGATCACCGACAAGGCCCAAATCCACGATCTGACAGCATTTTTCGCGTGGACGGCGTGGGCCGGGGCGGCCGAGCGTCCCGGCCACAAGTACAGCTATACCAACAACTGGCCGTCGGAGCCGCGGGTCGACAACGGTCCCACCGCCCCGGTGATCGTGTGGTCGGCGTTGTCGCTGGTCGCGTTGCTCGGCGGCATCGGGATCATGTTCGCCGTCTACGGCCGCTGGAGCCAGAAGGTCGGGTGGCACAGCGCCGAGGCGTCCACGCTGTCGTTCCGTCAGCCCGGTGAGGTGAGCTTGACGCCGGCACAGCGCGCCACCATCTGGTTCTTCGCGATCGTGTCGGTGCTGTTCCTGGCGCAGACGCTGCTCGGGGCGGCCGCCGAGCATTACCGGGCCGACCTGTCGACGTTCTTCGGCTTGGACCTGGCCCGGGTGCTGCCCTACAACCTGGCCCGGACCTGGCATGTTCAGCTGTCGCTGTTCTGGACGGCGGCGGCTTTCCTGGCCGGCGGAATCTTCCTGGTGCCCTTCATCGCCCGCCGCGAGCCGCGACGGCAGGGGTTGTTGGCCTACGTGCTGCTCGGTGCGGTGGCCGTGGTGGTGTTCGGGTCGCTGCTCTGCGAAGCGCTGTCGATCTACGGGGTGATCCCGCACGGCGGGTTGTTCTCCCAGCAGTGGGAGTACCTCGACCTGCCGAGGCTGTGGCAGGTCCTGCTGATCGTGGGGCTGTTCCTCTGGATCGCGATCATCTGGCGCGGCATGCGGGCCAGGCTCAAGGGCGAGTCGAAGATGAACATGCCGTGGCTGTTCTTCTTCTCCGGGCTGGCGATTCCGGCCCACCCGATGGCCAGTAGTGCCAGTGAGTACCCGGCAATCAGGATCACCGAGATGGCCGGCGGTGCCATCGGCTCACTCCTTGACGGCAGGATCGCAGGACCGGCGCCGAGGCCTAACTCCTCGGCGGTCACCCCGGAGCGGAAGTTGCGCAGCGCCGTCGAGGCGATCCAGACGAAAGGCAGCACACCGCCGACGATGAAGATGAGGTCGCCGGGCAGCCGCAGCCATTCGAGCACCGAGTTGCCCGGTTTGGTGATGTAGCCCAGCGACCTGGCCTCGAAGTAGCCGTCGCTGACGGAGTGGTAGAGCTGCAGCACGCCGAGGGGCAGCAGGCATCCGAAGAATTGCGGGCGGGGGCCGAGACGCTGTCGAAGAACCCAGGGTCCCGGAAAAGTCACGTCTCATGAGGTCAGGATCAATTTGAGGGCGTGATCTGGGTGTCTGGCGTGGTGGCGGAGGCCGGCGGCGATGTT
>NZ_JBYCLG010000019.1:0-16337 GCF_057473785.1 Mycobacterium sp. TH-M103 | reverse complement strand
GTGGATGATCTTCTTGTCGGCCTGCGGGTTGATCCGCACCGGATCGAACTCCTGCAGCTCGTAGCCGACGGCGATCACCACGTCGGCGTTGTCGAAGCCGAAGTTGACGTAGTCGTGCCGCATGAACCCGATGGTCCCGATGCTGTTGGGGTGGTCGTCGGGCATGACGCCTTTGCCGTGGAAGGTGCACGCGACCTTGATGCCGAACTGCTCGGAGAAGCGCACCAGTGCCCCGGTCGCGTCGCTGCGGGCCGCGCCGTGCCCGGCCAGCAGCACCGGCCGCTGCGCCCCGCGCAGGATCGCCACCGCGCGCTCCACCTGGCCGGGCGCCGGCGCGTCGGCGTGGACGACGTCGCGGCGCAGCGGTTTCAGGTCGGGGTAGTCGGTGTCATCGGCGTCGATGTCCTCGGGCACCGAGAGATAGACCGCCGCCGGGCGCTCGGTCTCGGCGGTCTTGAACGCCTTGCGGAACATCTCCGGGATGGCGTGCACGGTGGGCACCGCGGCGGCCCAGCGGGTGATCGGGGCGAACATCGAAACGAGGTCGACGTACTGGTGCGACTCCTTGTACTCGCGGTCGTGACCGACCTGCGCGGAGATCGCGACCAGCGGCGTGCTGTTGGTGGTCGCGTCGGCGACGCCGAGCTGCATGTTGATCGCGCCGGGCCCCAGCGTGCTCGACACGACCGCGGCGCGGCCGGTGACGCGTCCGTACATCTCGGCCATGAACGACGCGGCCTGCTCGTGCCGGGTCAGCACGTAGCGGATGCCGGAGGCGGCCAGCGCCTGCACGAAGCGGATGTTCTCCTCGCCCGGCAGACCGAAGACGACGGAAACCCCCTCGTTTTCCAGGCACTTGACCATCAACTCGGCCGCTTTAGTCATCCGGCACCTCCCTCATCGCCACGATAGTGGCAGGCTGGATATCGGAACCTTTCACACCGACCGCAGAACGAAGGATGTCAGCGTGCCCATCGCCACCATCAATCCGGCCACCGGCGAGACAGTCAAAACCTTCACCCCGGCGACCGACGAGCAAGTCGACGCGGCGATCGCCCGCGCTTACGCCCGGTTCCAGGACTACCGCCATAACACCACCTTTGCCCAGCGGGCGCGGTGGGCAAACGCCACCGCCGACCTGCTCGAAGCCGAGGCCGACGACACCGCCGCGATGATGACGCTGGAGATGGGCAAGACCCTGAAGGCGGCTAAGGCAGAAGTTCTCAAGTGCGCCAAGGGTTTTCGCTACTACGCCGAGAACGCCGAGGAGCTGCTGGCCGACGAGCCGGCCGACGCGGAGAAAGTGGGGGCGTCGCGGGCATACGTCCGCTACCAGCCGCTGGGCGTGGTGCTGGCGGTGATGCCGTGGAACTTCCCGCTCTGGCAGGCCGTCCGGTTCGCCGCTCCCGCCTTGATGGCCGGCAACGTCGGCCTCCTCAAGCACGCGTCGAACGTCCCGCAGACCGCGCTGTACCTCGCCGACGTGATCGCCCGCGGCGGCTTTCCCGACGGCTGCTTCCAGACGCTGCTGGTGTCGTCGGGCGCCGTGGAGCGCATCCTGCGCGACCCCCGGGTCGCGGCGGCCACGCTGACCGGCAGCGAGCCGGCCGGCCAGTCGGTGGCCGCCATCGCCGGCGACGAGATCAAGCCGACCGTGCTCGAGCTCGGGGGCAGCGACCCGTTCATCGTGATGCCGTCGGCGGACCTCGACGAGGCCGTCAAGACCGCGGTCACCGCCCGCGTGCAGAACAACGGGCAGTCCTGCATCGCGGCCAAGCGCTTCATCGTGCACGCCGACATCTACGAGACGTTCGTCGACAAGTACGTCGAGCGCATGCAGGCCCTGAAAGTCGGCGACCCGACGGACCCGGACACCGACGTGGGCCCGCTGGCCACCGAGTCCGGCCGGGACGAGATCGCCAAGCAGGTCGACGACGCCGCCGCGGCGGGCGCCACGATCCGTTGCGGCGGCAAGCCGCTGGACCGGGCGGGGTGGTTCTACCCGCCGACGGTGGTCACCGACATCACCCGGGACATGGCGCTCTACACCGAGGAGGTCTTCGGGCCGGTCGCGTCGATGTACCGGGCCGCCGGCATGGACGAGGCCATCGAGATCGCCAACGCGACGACCTTCGGGCTGGGCTCCAACGCCTGGACCCGCGACGAGGCCGAGCAGCGGCGCTTCATCGACGAGATCGAGGCCGGCCAGGTCTTCATCAACGGGATGACGGTGTCCTACCCCGAACTCGGCTTCGGGGGCATCAAGCGATCCGGCTACGGACGCGAGCTGGCCGGGCTGGGGATCAAGGAGTTCTGCAACGCCAAGAGCGTCTGGGTGGGTTAGCTGCTCGCCATTCGACGACGGACAGTGCCTTGTGTGCTCCCCGGCGAACCGCCGCGTCCACCGAGATGCCGAAGGTCATCTGACTTCCTCAGATCGTTGGACGGCTGGCTGGTTGGAGAAGGCTGCAACCAGCACCGCGACGAGCCTGCGCACTGCCAGCGCCGGCTGCTCCGGGCTGGGCTCGTCGAGCCCGAGGACGGGATCCAGGCCGCGCATGTAAGGGGCCAGGGCGAGGTGCGGGAAGAGCAACAGCAGCAGCGACAGCAGTGCTTCGGTGTCGGCATCGGCCCTTAGGTCGCCGCGCACCTGCGCGTCGCGGACCAGCGGACGCAACACCTCGAGGTAGTGCCGGTGGATGACGCTGCGCACGCTGATGCGGGCGTCGGTGTCGACCTCCAGCGTCGCCGCGGCGTGCAGGGCGCGCTCGTGTGGATGCTCGGCGAAATAGGCCACCCACGCATCCAGCAGGTCGGTGAGGAACACGAAGAACGGCCGGGTCGGGTCGAGGTCGCGGATGAGGTCCTCCACGTAGGCGCGAACCCGCTGGCTGCCGATGTCGGCGATGTAGGCGTACAGGTCGCGCTTGTCCGCGAAGTACTGGAACAGGCTGCCCTTGGCGACACCCGCGCGGCGCGCGATGACGTTCAGGCTCCCTCCGGAGAATCCGTGCGCCCCGAACTCGGACTCTGCGGCTTCTATCACCGCCGCGCGTCGGGCGGGGTCGACACGTGCCCACGTCACCGTCGGCATGGTGGCTCCCGTCTTTAATGAGCGTTGGTCACTCTACCGTGAGGTGCATCAGGGTCAAGGAGCGTTCCACACACTGGCTGGGTCTTTGCCGGACCGACGACGACGGCGCCGGTGCCAGTGCGCGGACTACGGTTGGTCCGAGCGGTGGGCGACCGAATCGACGGGGCGAGATCGACGAGGTGAGCTTCCAGCTCACTCCGATAGCGAAAGGTCAGCAGCAGTGACGACACGCGCACACCTCGTGGACGCCGCAGTCGACGCCGCAGCGTCTCGCCTGGTCGAGTTGTTCAAAGACCTGCACCGCCATCCCGAGCTGGGGTTCGCCGAGACCCGCACCGCAGGGATCGTCGCCCGAGAGCTGAACGGGCTGGGTTTCGCGGTGACGACCGGGATCGGCGGCACCGGCGTGGCGGCAACGCTGCACAACGGCGCCGGGCCGACCGTCATGTACCGCGCCGACATGGACGCCCTGCCCGTCGCCGAAAACACCGGCTTGGACTATGCGAGCACCGCGCAGGTTTCCGGCGAGGACGGCACCCCGTTACCGGTCGCGCACGTCTGCGGGCACGACGCCCACGTCACCTGGATGTTGGGGATGGCCAAGGTGCTCGTCGCCGCAACCGACGCATGGTCGGGTACCGCGGTGCTGGTCGGCCAGCCCGCCGAGGAACTGATCGCTGGAGCGCAGGCCATGGTCGACGACGGCCTGTACGACGTGGTGCCGAGACCGGATCACCTCATCGGTATGCACACGGCGCCCGGTCCGGTCGGCATGGTGGCCGCTGCCGGCGGCCCGACCCTGGCCGGCTCGGACCAGTTGGACATCGTGTTCCACGGCGTCGGCGGCCACGGGTCGATGCCGCAGCTGGCCAAGGACCCGGTGGTGATGGCCGCGCTGGCGGTCGTCGAATTCCAGACGATCGTCAGCCGGATGATCCCCCCGCAGGAGACCGCGGTGCTGACCGTCGGTTCGGTGCAGGCCGGCTCGGCCCACAACGTCATACCGACCCAGGCGTTGCTGAAGGTCAATCTGCGATGGTTCGACCCGCAGGTGCGCGAACGATTGATCGACGGGATCAACGCCGTCTGCGACGGCATCGCCCGCACCTACGGGATGCCCGAGGACCGGCTTCCGCAGATCACGCTTGCCGGTGGCTGCACGCCGCTGGTCAACGACGAGAACCTGTGCGCCCGGCTGGCCGCGGCGCTGGGCGAGGCGATCGGGCCGGAACACGTCTTGACGCACCTGGCGCCGGTGACGGCGTCGGAGGACTGCCAGCTGCTCAAAGGCCCGCACCAGGACCTACCCCTGGCATACCTGTTCGTCGGGGTGGCCGACCCGCGCGTGTACACCGAAGCGCTGGCGGCCGGAAAGCTGTTCCCCTACTCTCCGCACAGCCCCGACTACCGGGTCGACCTGGCGGCGGTCCCGTTCGGGGCCAAAGTCGCCAGCCATGTGATGCTCGATCTGCTCGGTACGTGAGCAGCCGACCGCAGCACGCACGGCGGGCACGCGACGAGGCTCGCAGGGTCGTCGCAGTCGACGTCGGCGGCGCGGTGCAGGCCCTGGGGAAGGGCTACCTCGACCCGGTGTTCACCGGCTTCAACTACGACAACGTGCCGACCGTGACGATCAACGGCGCTCTGGGAGGCCTGCTGCCCACCCTGTCCATCCCCGGTGACATCGCGCAGAACATGACCAACGTCCTCAAGACCGTGACGGATACCTCAATCACCGCCGTGATATCGCTGGTCAATCCGTCGTTCACCACGGGGCTCCCACTGACGCTCGCGCTGGACGCACTCGGCGCCCCGATCGTTACCGCGCAGGCTGCGGCGCTGAGCGGCACGACGTTCGTCACCGCGGTGCAGACCGGCAACGTCGCGGGCGCGTTCGGTGCACTCGCCAATGCTCCGGCCGTCATCGCCAACGGCTTCCTCAACGGTCAGGGCACGATCACGCTGGACCTGCCGCCGTCGCTGCTGACGATCCCGGGCGCCACCACCCAGTCGTTGACCGCGTGAATCCTCACGCCGCTGCAGCCGGTGGTGGCGACCGCGGTGGCCACACCGGTGGTCGGGCCCCCGGTCACCCAAACCGTGACGCTCGGGGGCTCGCAGTTCGGCGGTCTCATTCCCGGTCTGCGGGGCGCATTGGCGGATCTCGCGACCGCGATCACGCCGCTGACGTAGCCGCACCTACCGGCGTGGAGCTCAGGGCCGCATCCGGTAGGCCCCGCCCATCGGCAGCACGTATTCCTTCCAGACCTGGTCGGAGCGTGCGGGATCGTGCGCCGGGCGGCGCAGCATCCGCATCGCGAAGCGGCCCTGCTCGTCGGTGGTCGCCTGCTTGTCGTGCAACTCGACGGCGTAGGCGTTGGAGTCGCGGACCAGCACGCCGAAGATCTCGTCGAGCAGCGCCGGATCCACTCCCGACAGCCCGGCCTCCTCGAGAATGAGCTGCGCGTAGGGCACCACGGCGAACAGCTGGCCGACGGCGAACGCGAAGTCGACGTCGCGCTGCTGCGCCGCGTCCGGGGTGGCGGCCGCCAGCATCTCGGCGAGCACGTCGATCTGCTCGCGCAGCAACGCCACATTGGGCAGGTGACCGTAGCTCTCGAACGGCGCGCGCCAATCATGGAAACGCACCTTGCCCAGGCCGCCGGTCGGGCCCTGGGCGAACAGGAAGGCGTCGTCGGCGGCCTCGTCGCGGCGGCCGATCACGGGCAGCGCGGCATCCGGAGCGAACAGGAAGTTGGGCATGAACTTGGCGAGCAACCCGACGTTGATGTGGACGGTGCCCTCAAGCCTGGGCAGCAGGCCGATCTCGCGGGTCACGGTCTCGAAGAAGGTGTCCTTTTCCACGCCCTTCGCGGCGATCACGTCCCACAGCGCGGTCATCACCCGCTCGCCCTCGCCGGTCACCTTCGCCTTGGTGAGCGGGCTGTAGAGCAGGTAGCGACGATCGGCGGCCGACGCGCTGCGCATGTAGTCGCAGGCCCGGGTGGCGACGAGACGCATGGCGACCAGGCGCAGGTAGGCGTCGGTGAGCAGGCGGCGCACGTGGCTGAAGTCGGTGACGACGGTGCCGTACAGCCGTCGGGTGGACGCGTGGGTGATCGCCTCGTACATGGCGTGGGTGCACATGCCCACGGAGCCCCAGCCCAGGTTGTACTTGCAGACGTTGACGGTGTTCAGGGCGGCGTGGAACGCCCCGGGACCGCGGTGCAAGATGTCGGCCTCGCTGACCGGATAGTCGCGCAGCGCGTAGTTGGCGACGTAGTTCTGCGAGTTCACCACGTTCTTGATGAGGTCGTAGCGCTCGTGCCGGGAGTCGGCGGCGAAGAACACGTACTCGTCGTCTTGTGCCGGGCCGCCGGCGATCTTGCCGAACGTCGACACCATCCGCGCCACGTTGGCGTTGCCGATGTAGTACTTCTCGCCATTGGCGACCCAGCCGGTCCGGCCGCCCGGGCTGGGCGTCAGGACCATGTCGGTCTGGTACACGTCGGCGCCGTGGGCCTGCTCGGACAGGCCGAAGGCGAACACCTCGCCGGCCTCGAGCTGGGCGGCCGCCTTGCGCTTGGCATCGGAGTTCTCGCTCATCCAGATCGGGCCCAGGCCCAGCGCGGTGACCTGGAACGGGTACCAGTAGCTCAGCCCGTAGAAGCCGACGATCTCGGCGAACTCGCTGATGCGGTAGGTGTCCCAGCGGCAGTCGCCGTGCCGTGAGGTGCCGTACTGCGACGGCGTCAGCAGCGAGGCGAAGATGCGCTCGCGCGCGATGAAGTCCAAGAAGTCGGAGTACCACACCCGGTCGTGGTCGTCGGCCTTCAGCCGGGCCTTCCCCCGCGACTCGAAGAACTCCACCGTCGCGGCCATGATCTCCCCCGAGCGACGGTCCGGGTATTTGCGCTGCAGGTGATTGGGGTTGAGCAACATGACGTGACCGTACTGCCAAAACGGCTTCGCCGGGACCCTGTTGGCCGAGCGCCGGCCGACCTAGCATCAGTCGCGTGTCAGAACTCAATACCGCCCGCGGGCCCATCGATACCGCCGACCTCGGCGTGACGCTGATGCACGAGCACGTGTTCATCATGACCACCGAGATCGCCGAGAACTATCCCGAAGCCTGGGGCGACGAGGAGCAGCGGGTCGCCGACGCCATCGACCGCCTCAACGAGCTGAAGTCCCGCGGGGTGGACACCATCGTCGACCTGACGGTGATCGGGCTGGGCCGCTACATCCCGCGCATCGCGCGGGTGGCCGCGGCCACCGAGCTGAACATCGTCGTCGCGACCGGGCTGTACACCTACAACGACGTGCCGTTCTATTTCCACTACCTGGGTCCCGGCGCCGAGCTGGGCGGCCCGGAGATCATGACCGACATGTTCGTCCGCGACATCGAGCAGGGCATCGCCGACACCGGGATCAAGGCCGGAATCCTCAAGTGCGCCACCGACGCTCCCGGCGTCACCCCGGGCGTCGAGCGGGTGCTGCGCGCGGTGGCCCAGGCGCACAAGCGCACCGGGGTGCCGATCTCCACCCACACCCACGCCGGGCTGCGGCGCGGGCTCGAGCAGCAGAAGATCTTCGAGGAGGAGGGCGTCGACCTGAGCCGGGTGGTCATCGGCCACTCCGGCGACAGCACCGACGTCGGCTACCTCGAGGAGCTCATCGCCGCCGGGTCCTACCTCGGGATGGACCGGTTCGGCATCGACGTGATCTCCCCGTTCGAGGACCGGGTCAACATCGTGGCGCAGATGTGCGAGCGCGGGCACGCCGACAAGATGGTGCTCTCCCACGACGCCAACTGCTACTTCGACGCGCTGCCCGAGGAGCTGGTGCCGCAGGTCATGCCGAACTGGCACTACCTGCACATCCACAACGACGTGATCCCCGCGCTCAAGCAGCGCGGCGTCACCGACGAGCAGCTGCACACGATGCTCGTCGACAACCCGCGGAAGATCTTCGAGCGACGGGGCGCCTACGAGTGACGCAGAGCGAGCCGATTCCGCCGATCGGAACCCAGATCTCGGCGCTGGCCGCGCTCGCACCCGACGAGCCCGCGGTCACCTGCGACGGGGTGACCCTCACCCGCGCCGAACTCGACCGTTCGACGAACCGGCTGGCCCGCGCCTACGCCGAGCGCGGCGTCGGCGTCGGCGTCGGCGACTACGTCACCATGGTGCTGCCCAACTCCATCGAATGGATCCAGGCCGCGGTGGCGTGCTGGAAGCTGGGCGCGGTGCCCCAGCCCCTGTCGGCGCGGCTGCCGGAGGCGGAGTTGACCGGCCTGCTCGAGCTGCGGCCACCGGCCCTGCTGGTCGGCCGCGAAAGCCCCGACATCCCCAGCGTGCCGGCCGGTTTCGCGCCCGACCCGTCGCTGTCGGACGCCGCGCTGCCCGAGGCGGTCTCGCCGGTGTGGAAGGCGATGGGCTCGGGCGGCAGCACCGGCCGACCCAAGCTCATCGAGTCCGGCGGCGACAGCCGGGTGCCGGCCGCCATCGGCTATCCCCTCGGCGCGCAGGAGGGCGACACCACGTTGATGTCGGTGCCGATGAGCCACAACACCGGCTTCACCACCGCGACGATCGCGTTGCTGATGCGCCACCACCTGGTGGTGATGCCCCGGTTCGACCCGCACGAGTTCCTCCGGCTGATCACCGAGCATCGCGTCACCTTCATGACGACGGTGCCCACGATCATGCAGCGGGTGCTGCCCGTCTACCTGGCCGCCCGCGAAGCCGACCCGGGGGCCTACGACCTGTCGTCGCTGCGGCGGTTCTGGCACCTGGGCGCGCCGTGCCCGCCGGCCGTCAAGCAGGCCTGGATCGACCTGCTGGGGCCGGAAAAGGTCTGGGAACTCTACGGCGGCACCGAATTACAGGCGTTGACCTTCATCTCCGGCGACCAGTGGCTGACCCATCGCGGCTCGGTCGGCGTGGTGGTCGCCGGGGAGATGAAGGTGCTCGACGACGACGGCAACCCCTGCCCGCCGGGCGTGGTCGGCGAGATCTACATGCGACCCGCCCCGGGCAGCGCGCCGACCTACCGCTACGTGGGCGCCACGGCCAAGAACCGCGACGGCTGGGACTCACTCGGCGACCTCGGCCACTTCGACGAGGACGGGTTCCTGTACCTGTCCGACCGCCGCGTCGACATGTTCACCGTGGGCGGGCGCAACGTGTACCCCGCCGAGATCGAGAACGCCCTGTCGGCGCATCCGGACGTGCTGTCGTGCCTGGTCGTCGGGGTTCCGCACGAGGACCTCGGCCAGGTGCCCTACGCCCTGGTGCACACCGCCGACGGCTCGGGGCTGGACGCCGAGGGCGTGAAAAACTTTCTGCGCGAACACGTTTCGTCGTACAAGGTGCCGCATCATGTAGAGTTCGTCGACACCCCGTTACGCGACGACGCCGGCAAGGCGCGGCGCTCGGCGGTGCGCGCCGAGATCATGGCGCGATCGCAAGTCCGCTGAGCGGTCAGTCGAGGACCTCGATGCGACACTGAGGCCGGTGCGCGGGCCCGTGCGCGCGGGCCAGCCGCGCATCCAGTGTCACCAGCGTCGCGTCGAAGGCCTCGGCGAGCGCGACGTAGAACGCGTCCCAGCCACGCACCGAATCGCGTAGCTGCCATGCCCGCTCCAGCAGCCAGCGATGGCCCACGCGTTCCCCGGGCCAGTCCCGCAGATCGACGATCGCCTGCGACGCGCCTGTCGCGTCGAGCCGGCCGCGCAGGTGCTGGGCGCGGATCACACCCATCACTTCCACGTCGATGGCATGCGGCGCCGCGTGCTCGGTGTCGGCGGCGAGGTGTGTCCGCAACGACCTCGAACAGGCACGAGGCGTCAACGATCAGCGTGAGGCCACTCGCCGCGCCACTCGTCCAACCTGGCCAGCACCTCGGCGGCGGAGACGGTCGAAGGCCGACGTCCGGTTCGCGCCAACCACTGCGCGATCGACGGCCGCGACGCCAGCCGCACCGCCTCCCGGCGCAAGAGTTCGGGCACCGTGATGCCCTCCTCCGCGGCGCGGCGCAGCGCAGCAGACCGGCATAGACGTCGTCGTCGATGTCACGAATCTGTACCGTCTTAGGCATCAACGCACCGTATCGTGCAAATCTGCATCACTGCTGGTCATCGGCACCGTCACGGCGCAATGGCGTCCGCCTCCGCGTCGAAGGCCGGGACGTCCGTCGGTCGGCGCCCCTTTTCCCAGCGGCGCAACCATTCTCGGCAGGGCGACTCGACCAGGGCGTAGCTCACCGCGGCGATCGCGAAACCGAACAGCAGCGTCAGCACCAGCACCGTCGGCATCCGGCCGGTGAAGGGAAATGTCCCGATCACCGGGAACACCATGGCCAGCGCGGCCAGGTGCCACACGAACAGCCCATAGGACCAGCGCCCCAGCGTGACCATGCCGGTGCTGCCCAACAGCCGGTGCGGCGTGCCGGGCCGGTCCAGCACCAGGGGCGCCACCAGCGCGAAAGCCACCAGCGAGCCCATCGCGGTCTTCACCGCGAACTGCGCCGGGGTCCCCGGGACCAGGCCCTCAGGACCGGCCAGCGGTGACGCCGCGACCAGGTAGGCGAGCACCGCGATGACGGCCATCGGCACCCGACGGCGGGCCAGCCGGTGCGGCCACCCGACGTCGCTGTAGACCCACTCCGCCAGCAGCATCCCCGCGGCGAACCAGGAGAAGAACGCCGGCGGCCAGTTCAGGGGGTTGGCGCCGGAATCGGCATGCCCGGCCACCAGGGGGGTCCAGCCCCACGCCCAGCTGAGGGCCGCCAGCGCCGCGATCGCGGGCACCCGGGCCCGGACCGGGATCCGCCGCGCCAGCAGCGCCAGCAGCGGCAACGCCAGGTAGAAGCCGACCTCGACGGACAGGCTCCACATCTGGGTCAGCCCGCCGGTCAGGGTGAGCGGTACGTAGATCTGGGTGAGCGTCAGATTGGCCAGCCACACCGTCGGGCTGGCGTGGTCGGCGTCGGGCAGCAGGGTCAGGATCACCACGACCGCCACCACGTAGGCCGGCATGATGCGGACGAACCGCGACCGCAGGTAGTGCCCGGTGCGGGGGCGCCTCGCGGGGTCGGTGCCGCGCGCCGCCGCGACGTGGCCGCGCCACAACAAGAATCCCGACAGCGCGAAGAAGACGGCGACGGCCAGGTCGAAGCGGCTGAACAGCCGGCCGTCGACACCGCTGGAGTGGCCCGTCTGGAAGGCGACATGGGTGACGACCACGCCGATGGCCGCGCACGCGCGCATGCCCTCCACGGCGGGCAGGAAGCTGCGGCTCCCCCCGACCAGTCGGCCGTCGGTCATCGTCCCGTCGGTCATCATCTCGTCCCGTCGGTCATCGTCACAGTGTGCCCGTGATGCCGTGCCACATTCCGGGTACACCCCACTACCTGACCGCGGCGTCTGGTTCCTCCGCCGGGGCCCGGTGATCTGCTGTTAGGGTCAAACGGGTTTGCCTGCTGTCCGGTCCGGCCGGCGGGCCCGGGGAGCAGCGAGGGGCCTCGATGGACCATGAGGAGGACACGGCAACGTGAACCGAGCAGTCATGTTGCGATTCGCCGCGTGCGGAATCATCGGACTCGGAGCCGCCCTGCTGATCGCCGCGCTGCTGCTGTCGACGTACACCAGCAGCAGGATCACCAGGGTGCCGCTCGACATCGACACCACGCTGGTCAGCAACGGCACCGGCACCGCGCTCGACCTGGGGTCCCTGTCCACCGATCACCTGGTGACCAACAAGAACGTGCCGCTGGTCTCCCAGCAGCAGATCACCGTCGAGTCGCCCGCCAACGCCGACGTGGTCACGCTGCAGGTCGGGTCGACGGTCCGGCGCACCGACAAGCAGAAGGACAGCGGGCTGCTGCTGGCGATCGTCGACACCGTCACCCTCAACCGCAAGACGGCCATGGCCGTGTCCGACGACACCCACCCCGGCGGCTCGGTCCAGAAGCCCCGCGCCTTCGGCGACGAGAACCCGCCGACCGCGATCCCGCTGCGCCACGACGGGCTGTCCTACCGCTTCCCGTTTCACACCGAGAAGAAGACGTACCCGTACTTCGATCCGATCGCGCAGAAGGCGTTCGACGTCAACTACGACAGCCAGGACGACGTCAACGGGCTGACGACCTACCGGTTCACGCAGAACATCGGCTACAACGGCGCCGGCAAGCTGGTGGCGCCCGTCGTCTACCCGTCGCTGTACGGCGGCAACGAGGACGGCAAGGTCACCGCCCCCGCGTCCATGTGGGGCGTGCCCGGCGATCCCGGCGAGCAGATCACCATGACCCGCTACTACGCCGCGCAGAAGACCTTCTGGGTGGACCCGGTGTCGGGCACCATTGTCAAGCAGGCCGTGCACGCGAACCACTACTACGCGCGTGATCCGCTGAAGCCGGAGCTGACGCTGGTCGACTACAAGGTCACCTCCAACGAGGACACCGTCGAATCGCAGGTCAACGCCGCCCGCGACGAGCGCGACCGGCTGGCCCTGTGGTCGCGGGTGCTGCCGATCACCTTCACCGCGGTCGGCCTGATCGCTGTGATCGGCGGCGCACTGCTGGCCTCGTTCAGCCTGCGCACCGAGAGCGCGCTGACCGATCCCGGCCTGGACCGCGGTGACCAGGAGTTCTTCGGCCGCGGCGGCGACGGGCCCGTGCCCGGAGCCGAAGCCGAGACCGAGAAACTGCCCACCCAGCGTCCCGATCTGAGTCGCGAGGGCGCCGACCCGGATGCGCCGACTCAGGCGTCCGACAAACCGGCCGAGCCCGAGGCGCCCGAGCCCGACACCCCCGGCGGCGCACCCGAGCGGGACTAGCCCGGCTCGGACGGGCTCACCGTGTGCTGGACCCGGCCCGGGTACGCGCTGGCCCTGGCGCTGCTGGTCACCGCACCGTTGCTGGGGCCCGGGTATCTGCTGTTGCGCGACGCGGTGTCGACGCCGCGCTCGTACCTGTCCGACGGTGCCCTGGGACTGACGTCGGCGCCGCGGGCGACGCCGCAGGATTTCGCGGTGGCGCTGGCCTCGCGGGTTCTCGACGGCGGCGTCGTGGTCAAGGTGCTGCTCGTCGCCGGGTTGTGGCTGGCGGGGTGGGGTGCGGCGCGCCTGGTCGCCACGGCGCTGCCGGCGGCCGGGGCGGCCGGCCAGTTCGTCGCGACCACACTGGCGATCTGGAACCCGTACGTGGCCGAACGGCTGCTGCAGGGACATTGGAGCCTGCTGGTCGGGTACGGCTGCCTGCCGTGGGTGGCGACGACGATGCTCGCGCTGCGGTCGTCGGGGTCGCCCGGCGGCGCGGGCGGGTTCTTCGCCCTCGCGTTCTGGATCGCGCTGGCCGGCCTGACCCCGACCGGGCTGCTGCTCGCGGCGACGGTCGCCCTGGTGTGCGTCGGGGCGCCGGGCCCGGGCCGCTCGCGCCGGCTGTGCGCCGCGGTGACGGTGGGCGCCGCGCTGGTGGCGGCGCTGCCCTGGCTGACGGCGGCGGCGCTGGGCTCCCCGCTGACCACCGCCGCGGCGCCGGGGGTGCGGGCGTTCGCGCCGCGCGCCGAGCCCGGCCTGGGCACGCTGCTCAGCCTGGCCAGCCTCGGCGGCATCTGGAACGGCCAGGCAGTACCCGCCTCGCGGGCAACGCTTTTCACGATCTGGTCGGCGGTCGCGCTGCTGGGCGTGGTGCTGGCCGGTGCGCCGGCGGTGGCCCGCCGGCGCACCGCGGCGCCGCTGCTCGTGCTGGCGGTGGTGTCGGTGCTGGTGCCGGCCGCGCTGGCGACCGGGCCCGGTCTGCACGCGCTCGGCGCCCTCGTCGAGGCCGCGCCCGGCCTCGGCGTGCTGCGCGACGGGCAGAAGTGGGTGGCCCTGGCGATGCCCGGCTACGCGCTGGCCGGCGCCGGCGCGGTGGTGACGCTGCGCCCCCGGTCGCGTCCGGCGATCACGGCGCTGGTGTGTTGTGCCGTGCTGATCGCGGCCCTGCCCGACCTGGCGTGGGGTGTGGGCGGCAGGGTCGCGCCGGTGCGCTACCCGCCGGGGTGGGCGGCCGTGGCGGCGGCGGTCAACGCCGATCCCCGCGCTGTCGCGGTGTTGCCGGCGGGCACCATGCGGCGCTTCCCCTGGTCCGGTCCCGCGCCGGTGCTGGACCCGCTGCCGCGTTGGGTGCGCGCCGACGTGCTGAGCAGTGGCGACCTGGTCATCTCCGGGGTTCTCGTGCCCGGGGAGGGCGATCGCGCGCGGGCGGTCCAGGGGTTGCTGCTGGCGGGGCCCGACGCGTCGGCGGCGGCCAGCGACGGCGTGGGATGGCTGGTCGTCGAATCCGGCAGCGCCGGCGACATGGGCGTGGCGCGGCGCACCCCGGACGCCCTGACGCCGGTCTACCGCGACGATCAGATCGCGCTCTACCGGATCGGCGGCGACACCGCGCGCGTGTCCGCGGCCCGGCGCGGCGTGACCCTGGCCGCGCACCTGGCGTGGCTGGCGCTGCTGGTCGCGGGGGCCGTCGGCGCGGCGGTCAGCGCGGCTCGGCGCAGCACACCAGCCCGCTGACCAGCCGGCCGGCCTGAACCGCTTCCAGCACACCGCGCAGCGCGGTCGCGCTCTGGGCCCAGGAGAACTCGCCGGTGCGGGTCTGTGCCTTGGCGCCGAGTTGATCCCGCAGCACGGGGTCGGTCAGCAACTCCTCGAGGCGGTCGACCAGCTCGGCGCGATCGTCGACCAGGATGCCGGTGACCCCGTCGATGATCGAGTCGGACAGGCCGCCCGAGGACCGGTAGCCGATGGTGGGCACTCGGTGCTGGGCCGCCTCCACGACCGCCAGACCCCAGCCCTCCTTGCGCGAGGGCAGCACGTGGACCCACGAGCTCTGCAGGACGTGGTGTTTGGTGATGTCGTCGACGTGGCCGTGGAAGACCACCGCGTCGGCGATGCCGAGGGAGTGCACGTGCTCGACGAGCCGCCGCCGCCACCAGCCGTCGCCGATGATGTCCAGGCGCAGGCCGGGGATTCCCGGCCTGCGGCGGCGCAGCTCCGCGACCGCCTCCAGCGCGTCCTCGATCTGCTTGTGCGGCACCAGCCGCGAGAGCACCACCACCCGCGGGGTCGTCGCCTGCGAGCCGGACAACGACGGCGCCGGCGCCTCGTCGAGGCCGTTGCGCACGACCGCGATCCGCTCGTCGTCCACGCCGAGGGCGACCAGGTCGCGGGCCGAGGGCAGCGACACCGTCAGGTACTGGTTGCGCCGGTTCAGCCACGGCGACAGCTTCGACTCGACGAACCAGCCGACCCGGCCGAGCACCGGCCCGGCCACCGGCCACTGCTCGCGGTGGCAGTGGTGCACCAGCACCACCACCCGGCGCCCGTACACCAGCCTGGCCAAGAACGGCAGACCGTTCTGCGCGTCGACGACCACGTCGGGCCGCGTGCGCCGCAGCCGCGCCAGCCCCAGCCGCGCCCCGGCTTCGGACAGGGCCATCATCAGCAGCGCCCACACGTACACCGAGTAGCGGCCACCGGCGCGCACGATCCGTACGCCGTCGACGACCTCCCGGCGCGGCGCGCCCGGATACCGCGCGGTCCGCAGTGTGACGGCGACGCCCGAGTCGGCCAGGTGCGCGCCGATGCGCTGCAGGTAGGCCTCGCTGCCTCCGCCCTGGGGGTGGCCGGTGTCGCGCCAGCACAACAGCAGTACGGAGCGCAGGGAAGACATCGAGTGCAGCCTAGCCGGGGCGAGACTGCATAGGGTTGGCCGGTGGCCGTCACCGACGTCTTCGCCCGCCGGGCGACGCTGGCCCGCTCGCTGCGGCTGCTCTCGGCGTTCCGGTTCGAACGGCGCGACCCGCCACGGTTCTACGGGGCGCTGGCCGCCGACACCGCGGCGATGGTCGGCGACCTGTGGCAGGCGGCCCGCGGCGAGGCCCCGGCCGGCCGCACGCTGCTCGACGTCGGCGGCGGGCCCGGCTATTTCGCGGCGGCGTTCGACCGGGCCGGTGTCCGCTACATCGGCGTCGAGCCGGACCCGAACGAGATGCACGCGGGCGGCCCCGTGGGGCCCGGGACGGGGCCGGGCGGGGGCACGTTCGTCCGGGCGTCGGGCATGGCGTTGCCGTTCGCCGACGACTCCGTGGACATCTGCCTGTCGTCCAACGTCGCCGAGCACGTGCCGCGGCCGTGGCAGCTCGGCGGCGAGATGCTGCGGGTCACCAGGCCGGGCGGGCTGGTGGTCCTGTCCTACACCG
>NZ_JBYCLG010000018.1:0-3053 GCF_057473785.1 Mycobacterium sp. TH-M103 | reverse complement strand
AGGTCGGTGAAGATTCCGCCGACCTGCGGCTTCTTCTCCGACGGCAGCACGCCGGAGGCGCCGGGTACGCCGACGAAATCCGCGCCGACGGACCCCGCGTCAGCCCAGATGTGCAACGCCCGGCAGGTGTCCGCCGCGACCGCCGAGCGCTGCGCGACCGTGGCCACCGAGTCGCGGAACGCCGCGACGACCACGTCCTTGTCGGCGCGCACGAACAGCCCGTTCTTTCCGGCGTCGACACCGCTGGCGGGCAGCGTCGAGACCACCAGCCCGCCGTCGGCGGGCAGGGTGGCGATCGCCGGGCAGGGGATGGAGATGTCGAGCGCGCGCGGCGCCCCGGACACCAGCGGCGCGGTGACTTGGGCGACGTGCCCGTCGGTGGTGCCCTGCGGCCACAGGATGGTCGCGGTGGTCTGCCGCACCGGAAGCAGCGGGACGCAGACGCAGATCAGCACGCCCACGATGCCCGCGGCGACGGCCACCAGCCTCGGGACGCGCCGGGATTGCTGCTCGCCGTCGGGGGACACGAGGGTCGATGGTAAGCGACGCCGCTGAGGACGCAGGGCATGGACGCGGCGATAGCGCCCAGCGGGTATGCCGTCGAACGACACGCCGAAATCGGTGTGAATTGGGTAACAATTCTCGGTTCGGCGACGGGGTGGGCCGGTGATCCCCCCGGCGCTGCCGTAGTCCCGCCCGTCCCTAGTGCCGCAGCGGCCCCGGGTTCCAGAGGCCGCCGCGGGTGACCGTGCCCAGCTGGAGCCGGGCCGGCCCGGCGTCGGGGTAGTAGGGCGTGAGCCGTTGCAGCGAGCCCCAGTCCCGCGACCAGTCGTCCTTGAGGTAGCTGGCCACCGTCGTCGCCTTCAGCAGCAGCTCGGTGACGCCCAGCGGGCCGCCACCGTTGTTGTCCATCACCGGCGAGTTGGCCTCGGCGCCGAAGCGGTCCGGCAGGATGCGCCACTTCGGCGTCTCGTCGACGCCGTTTCGGTGGTCGAACGGCCGCTGGCACGGGAACGCCAGGCCGACCAGCCAGTCCAGGAACACCGGGTCCCGCGACCCCACGACGTCCTGCAGCGTGCGCAGCCGCGGGATCCGCGGCGGGGTAACGGCGATCCAGTGCTGCGGCGCGAGGTCCTCGTCGTCGACGACCAGGCGCACCTGGGTGGCCGACGCCGGGATCGCCGAGAGGCCCAGCCGCAGGTTGCGCCACGCCGGTGACGCCCCCACGTCGGCGAACTGGAACGACCCGCCCGGGTGCCCGCTTGCGGCTTCGCTGTCGGTGGCCCACTGGACCTGGACCTCGCGCGGGTCGAAGCGGCCCGCGGCGCTGACCACCAGCAGCGGGCCCGCCTGGTCGCGGGGCGGCAGCCGGTACCAGCCCGACCGCAGTCGCGCGGGCACCTGGATGCCGGGCCGCCAGCTGCCCAGCACCGGGGTGCGCGCCGGGTCCAGGTTGTAGGGCAGTTGCGCGCGGGAGTTGTTGAGCCCGGGGGCCGCCCGGGTGCCGCCCTCGGTGCCGGCGCCGGTGCCGGTGACCGGGTTGTCGTCGGTGACGAAGCTGCGGTCGCCCGGCCGTTCCATCACCGGGTCGGCGCGCACGTCGGCGGGAATGCCGTTGGGGGTGAAGGCTTCCGACAGGCCGGCGCCCAGGGCCTGCGCCGCCGGTCCTGTCACCGGCGCCAGCATGCCGGCGTTGGGGTCCTGCTCCACCAGCACGTCCTGCGCCAGGCCGCAGGTGTTGCCCGTCAGGGCCTCCAGGTTGGACCGGCCGACCGACCACGCGGGGTACTGGCCGATCATCGCCAGGGTCAGCGACATCACCTCGAAGACCACCAGCACCCACGCGGCGATCGCCAAGGGGGACTGGACGATTCCGGCCAGCCGCGCCCCGTATCGCGTTCGGGGCGGCGCGTTGTCGGTGGCGACGAAGTGGAACCACGCGGCCAGCAGCAGCACCAGCGTCGTCAACCCGAGGAACAGCGTGGAGGCGCCATAGTGCCACTTGGGGAACGAATTCGACCAGGGCACACCGAAGTTGGACACGTACCACCAGCCGTTCACGCTGGCGAAGCACTGCGCCATCAGGAACAACACCACGGCGGCGAAGACGGTGCGGTTGCGGCGCGAGCGCATGGCCCCGGCCGTCACCGCGACCGCGGCCAGCGCCCCCAGCGATCCGGCCAGGCCGGCGAACACGCCGAAGTGGTGGGTCCACTTGGTGGGCGTGAACATCATCGCGACGAACGAGATGATCGTGATGCCGATGATGCGGCGGCTCGGCCCGGCGGCCGTGCCCGGAATCCTGCCCTTGCGCAGCGACATCGCCACGGAGATGCCGAGCGCGAGGACCAGCGCCAGCACAGCGAAGCGGCGGGCCACCGAGCCGTCGGGGCTGGCCATGAACAGCCGTTCGTAGCGGAGGTGTTCGTCGAACCAGGTCAAGCTGGGGCCGACGGCGCGCTTGAGCGCGGTGGCCTGCATCTCCCCGGCCAGGGTCTGGTCGCGGAAGATCAGGATCACCGTCACGGTGGCCGCGGCGGCCAGGGGCGCCAGCAGCGGCAGCAGCCCGAACCGCTCGGATCTGCGGTGCAGGATGGTCCGCAGCGGCCCGACCGCGACCAGCAGCGCCCCGATGGAGGCGATGCCCGTCGGCCCGGAGAACAGCGTCAGCGCCCCGATGATGCAGGCCCCCGCCACGGGCAGCAGCCGGCTGGTGGCCACCGCGCGTTCCACCGAGCACCACGTCAGCAGGATGCCCAGGGCGATGATCGGTTCGGGCCGCAGCCCGTTGTCGAGCGGCAGCCACACCGCCAGGAACATGCCCGCCGCCGTCCACGCCGCCGCCCGGCTGCGCTTGACCGCGCGGCCCAGGCGGGGGATGACCTCGCGGCTGATCAGCCACCAGCAGGTCAGCGCCATGGCCAGGGTCGGCAGCCGCATCCAGATGCTGGTGGTGGTGACGTGCGCCCACAGCGCCAGCAGGTCGTAGTACCAGCCGAACGGGGCCTCGGGCGTGCCGAACCAGCGGTAGTAGTTGGCCATGTAGCCGGCGT
>NZ_JBYCLG010000017.1:0-8531 GCF_057473785.1 Mycobacterium sp. TH-M103 | reverse complement strand
GGGGGTTCGGGCGCCATCAGGAACGCCTCGCCGTCGCGGGACTGCAGCGCCAGCGCCGCGGCGATGTCGGCCATCGGGACGTCGTGCTCGCGTTCGTAGTCCTCGACGAGGCGGCGGAACAGCTCGATGCCGGGGGCGCCGAGCGCGTCGGTGATGGAGTCGGCGAACTTCGCCACCCGCTGCGCGTTGACGTCCTCGACGCTGGGCAGCTCGGCCTCGGTGAGTGTCTGGCGCGTGGCCTTCTCGATCGCCTTGAGCAGGTGGCGCTCGCGCGGCGACACGAACAGCAGCGCGGACCCGCTGCGCCCGGCCCGCCCGGTGCGCCCGATGCGGTGCACGTAGGACTCGGTGTCGTGCGGGATGTCGTAGTTGAGCACGTGGGAGATGCGTTCGACGTCGAGGCCGCGGGCGGCCACGTCGGTGGCGACCAGGATGTCGATGCTGCCGGCCTTGAGCGCGGCGATGGTCCGCTCCCGTTGCGCCTGGGGGATGTCGCCGTTGATGGCGGCGGCGGAAAACCCTCGCGCCCGCAGCTTTTCGGCGACCTCCTCGGTGGCCTGCTTGGTGCGGACAAAGACGATCATCGCCTCGAACGGCTCGACCTCCAGCACGCGGGTCAGCGCGTCCATCTTGCGCGGGCCGGCCACCTGGATGTAGCGCTGCGAGATGTTCTCGGCGGTGGCGGTTTTCGCCTTGGAGGTGACCTCGAGGGGGTCGTGGAGGTATTTGGTGGTGATCTTGCGGATCGCCGGTGGCATGGTCGCCGAGAACAAAGCCACCTGCTTGTATTCCGGGGTTTCGGACAGGATGCGTTCGACGTCCTCGGCGAAGCCCATGGTGAGCATCTCGTCGGCCTCGTCGAGCACCAGGTAGTCGACGCGCGAGAGGTCCAGCGTCCCCCGCTCCAGGTGGTCGATGACCCGGCCGGGGGTGCCCACCACCACCTGCGCGCCGCGGCGCAGCCCGGCCAGCTGCACGCCGTAGGAAGACCCGCCGTAGATCGGTAACACGTTCACCTCGGGCAGGTGGGCCCCGTAGCGGCTGAACGCCTCGGCCACCTGCAGGGCCAGCTCCCGGGTGGGCGCCAGCACCAGCGCCTGGGTCGCCTTGCTGGTCACGTCGATCTTGGACAGGATCGGCATCGCGAACGCCGCCGTCTTGCCGGTGCCCGTCTGGGCCAGGCCCACCACGTCCGAGCCCGCCAGCAGCGCCGGAATCGTCGCAGCCTGGATGGCCGTCGGCGATTCGTAGCCGACGTCGGCGGCCGCCCGCACCACCGCGGGATGGATCTGCAGGTCGGCGAAAGTCGCGGGCGGATCTTCTGAGGGGGCCATTGTCCTATGGAGTTTAGTGGGAACCGACGGTTCGCAGGTGCCGAGCGGGGCCGAGTGGCCCCTCCACCGTGGCCGAGAGCACATCGCGCCGCGGCGGCGACGCGGCCACGCCTGCCCGGCCCGCCGGGCCGAGGGCGGTACGGTGCGCGGTGTGTGGTCGCTAGCCCGCCGTGCCCCGGCTGTCGTGTTGGTCGCCGCCACCGTGGCGGGCTGCGGCTCGGGAGACTCCACGGTCGCCAAGACCCCCGAGAGCAGGGTCACCAGCCCGGCGAGCGCCCCGGGCGCAGCGCCCGGGGCGCCGTCGATCACCGCGCCGCCGGCGCCCCCCGCCAGCAGTGGCCCGCCGCCCGATCCCTGCGCGGTCGACCTCGCCGCGCCCGCCATCGCCAAAGTGGTCTCCGAGTTGCCCCGCGACCCGCGCAGCGGGCAACCCTGGAGCCCCGCCCCGCTGGCCGGCAACTACAACGAATGCGCCCAGCTATCGGCCGTCATCATCAAGGCCAACACCAATGCGCCCGGCCCCAACACCCGCGCGGTGATGTTCCATCTCGGCAAGTTCATCCCGCAGGGGGTGCCAGACACCTACGGGTTCAACGGGATTGACACCGCGCTGTGCACCGGTGACACGGTGGCGCTGACCTATCCCAGCGGCCTCAACGGCCTGCACACCCCGGTGCGCTTCCACTGGAACGGCACCGGCGTCGAGATCATCGGGAACGTCCCGGGCTGAGCGGACCGGCGCCGCGCCAGCAATGTGGGAGATGACGTAAGTCACAGCGCCAAGCGTCCCCGATCAAGGCCATGGTGCGGTCGCGGACGGCAGGCCAGCGCACATCCGGCTCGCCACCAGGCCACTCGCCTACAGTTGCTGCTGTGTTCGTCACCGGCGACAGCATCGTCTACAGCGCTTCGGACCTCGCCGCCGCCGCCCGGTGCGAATACGCCTTGCTCCGGGATTTCGACGCCAAGCTCGGCCGGGGCCCCGCCGTGGCCGCCGAGGACGAACTGCTGACGCGAACCGCCGCCCTCGGCAACGAGCACGAGCGACGCGAACTCGCCGGATTAAGACGCGCATTCGGGGACGCCGTCGCGATCATCGGCCGTCCGCCCTACACGTTCGCCGGACTGACGGCCGCCGCGCAGGCGACCCGACGCGCGGTCGAGCGACGCGCTCCGGCGGTGTATCAGGCCGCCATGTTCGACGGCCGCTTCGTCGGCTTCGCCGACTTCCTGGTACGCGACGGGGACCGGTATCGGATCGTCGACACCAAGCTGGCCCGCTCCCCCAAGGTCGAGGCGCTGTTGCAGCTGGCCGCCTACGCCGACACGCTGGCCGCCGCCGGCATCGCGGTGGCACCGGACGCCGAACTGCACCTGGGCGATGGAACCGTGGTGCCCTATCGCCTCTGCGACCTGATCCCGGTGTACCGCTCCCAGCGCGCACTGCTGCAGCGCCTGCTCGACGAACACCACGCCGGCGGCGCCCCGGTGCGCTGGGGCGACCCGCGGGTGGCCGCCTGTTTTCGCTGCCAGTTGTGCGCCGAACAGCTGCGGGCGGCCGACGACCTGCTGCTGGTGGCCGGCATGCGGGTGAGCCGGCGCGACGCGCTGGTGGCGGCCGGGATCACCACGGTCGCACAGCTGGCCGGCCACACCGGGCCGGTACCGGGCCTGGGCGCGACGGCGCTGGCCAAACTGACCGAGCAGGCGAAACTGCAAGTGCGCCAACGTGACACCGGTGCCCCCCAGTTCGAGGTCGTCGACCCGCAGCCGCTGGCCCTGCTGCCCGAGCCCGATCCCGGCGACCTGTTCTTCGACTTCGAGGGCGACCCGCTGTGGACCGCCGACGGCCACGAGTGGGGCCTGGAATATCTGTTCGGCATCCTGGAGACGGCGGGCAACTTCCGCCCGCTGTGGGCGCACGACCGGGTCGACGAACGCAAGGCGCTGGCCGACTTTCTGGCGCTGGTGGCCAAACGCCGCAAACGCCACCCCAACATGCACATCTACCATTACGCGCCGTACGAGAAGACGGCGCTGCTGCGGCTGGCCGGCCGCTACGGTGTCGACGAGGACGAGGTCGACGAACTGTTGCGCAGCGGGACACTGGTCGACCTGTACCCGCTGGTGCGCAAGAGCATTCGCGTGGGCGCTGAATCGTTCAGCCTCAAGGCGCTGGAGCCACTGTACATGGGTGCGCAGCTGCGCGCCGGCGAGGTCACCACGGCCACCGCTTCGATCACCTCCTACGCCCGCTACTGCGAGCTGCGGTCCGCCGCCCGATTCGACGACGCCGCCGCGGTGCTCAAGGAGATCGAGGACTACAACCACTACGACTGCCGGTCGACCCGCGAACTGCGCAACTGGCTGTTGTTGCGCGCCTACGAGTCCGGCGTGGTGCCGGTTGGTGTGCAGGCGGTTCCGGCGGCCGATGCCGTCGAGGACGGCGACGAACTGGCGGTAACGCTGTCGGCCTTCGCCGGCGATCCCGCCGTCGGCGGCCGCGCGCCCGAGCAGACGGCGGTGGCGCTGGTTGCCGCGGCGCGCGGCTATCACCGGCGCGAGGACAAGCCGTTCTGGTGGGCGCACTTCGACCGCCTGAACTTCCCGGTCGACGAATGGGCGGACAGCACCGACGTTTTCATCGCGGTGGACGCGTGCGTCAGCGCCGACTGGCATACGCCCCCGCGCGCGCGCAAGCCCCGGCGAGAAGTGCGGCTGCGCGGAGACCTCGCACGCGGCGACCTGGCGAGGGAGGTGTTCGCGCTCTACGACCCGCCGACCCCGCCCGGCATGACCGACGACCCCAGGCGGCGGGCGGCCGGGCGCGCCGAGGTGATCGGGGCCGACGACCCGATGGTGCCCACCGAGGTGGTCATCGTCGAACGAACGGGACGCGACGGCAACACCTTTCACCAGTTGCCGTTCGCCCTCACGCCGGGCGCGCCCATTTCGACGACGGTGCTGCGGGAGTCGATCGAGTCGACCGCCGCCACGGTGGCTGCCGGACTGCCGCGACTGCCGGACAGCGCGATCGTCGACATCCTGCTGCGCCGCGCGCCCCGCACCCGCAGCGGCGATCCGCTACCGCGTAGCGGCGACGCCGCCGCCGACATCACCACCGCGCTGCTCGACCTGGACGCGTCGTACCTGGCGGTGCACGGGCCGCCGGGAACCGGCAAGACACACACCGCCGGCCGGGTGATCCGGCAGCTCGTCACCGACCACGCGTGGCGGGTCGGCGTGGTGGCCCAGTCGCATGCGGCGGTGGAAAACCTGTTGGACTGCGTGATCGACTCCGGGCTGGATGCGGGGCGGGTCGCCAAGAAGCGGCACCACCACGACACCGTGCGCTGGCAGCAGATCGATGGGGCCCACTACCCGGCATTCATCGCCGATACGTCCGGATGCGTGATCGGCGGCACGGCATGGGATTTCGCCAATCCGAACCGGGTCCCCCCGGGCAGCCTGGACCTGCTGGTGATCGACGAGGCGGGCCAGTTCTGCCTGGCCAACACCATCGCCGTGGCGCCGGCGGCCGCCGATCTCCTGCTGCTCGGCGACCCCCGGCAACTGCCGCAGGTCAGCCAGGGCACCCATCCCGAGCCCGTGGACGTGTCCGCGCTGGAATGGCTGGTCGACGGCGAACGCACGCTGCCCGACGCGCGGGGCTACTTCTTGGACCGCTCCTACCGGATGCACCCGGCGATCTGCGCCGCGGTCTCCACGTTGTCCTACGAGGGCAGGCTGCACTCCCACGACGAGCTGACCGCCACGCGCCACCTCGTCGGATGCCGCCCCGGCGTGCGCGTGCTCCCGGTTGCCCACCAGGGCAACTCGAGCGAGAGCCCCGAAGAGGCCGACGCGATCGCCGCCGAGATCACGCGGTTGATCGGTGCCTCGTGGACCGACGAGCACGGCACCCGCCCGCTGGCCGCCGCCGACGTGCTGGTGCTGGCGCCCTACAACGCGCAGGTGGCGTTGGTGCGCCGCCGATTGGCCGCCGCCGGGCTCGGCGACGTGCGGGTCGGAACCGTCGACAAGTTCCAGGGCGGGCAGGCGCCGGTGGTGTTCGTTTCGATGACTGCCTCGTCTGCCGATGTGGTGTCGCGCGGAATGTCGTTCCTGCTCAACAGGAACCGGCTCAACGTCGCCGTCAGCCGGGCACAGTACGCGGCGGTGATCGTCCGGTCTGCACTGCTGACCGAGTACCTGCCGGCCACGCCCGCGGGCCTGGTCGACCTGGGCGCCTTCCTGGCGCTGACGGACCGGGCCTACCTGCCGGAGGAGTGCCTGCCGTAGCCGGCGGCGGCTTCGCGGCGCAGTATCACCTCGACATAGTCATCGTCATCGTCAGCGCCGACGACGGGGCCACCCACGGGCCGGCCCGGCTCGTCGGCGCCCGCACGGGTGATCACCGAGGGCGCGAACCCGACCAGAAACAGCGCCGCGAGGATCCCGAACAACGCGATGAACGCGGGCAGGAGCATCGACTGCGCCATCGCGGCCGAGAACGGGTCGCGCAGGAACCCGGGCAGTCGCAGCGCCCCGGCATGCTCCGGACTCCCCGCGTGGGGCGGCATCTCCGCGCCGATCCGCGAGGCCATGAACGCGGCCATGGCGGCGCTGCCCAGCACGGCCCCCAGCTGGCGGATCGCGTTGTAGACCCCCGAGCCGGCGCCGGCGAGGCGCGCCGGCAGATTGCGGGTGGCCGTCGCGGTCAGCGGCGACCAGACGAACGCGTTGCCCACCCCCAGCGCCAGGAACGGCAACACCAGCCGCCACACCGGGGTGTCGGGGCCCATCTCGAACGACAGCCACGTCAGCGCGACCGCCAGCATCGAAAAGCCGAAGCCGAGCACCGGCCGCGGGTGATAGCGGTCGACGATCCTGCCGACGAAGGGCGCCAGCACGCCGTTGGCGATGGCCATCGGTGCGATCAGCAGGGCCGAGCGGGTCGGCGACAGCCCGCACACGGTCTGCGCGTAGAACGTGACCGGCAGCATCATCCCAGTCGTCGCGAAAGCCGTGATGGCCACCCCGGCGGCGCACAGGCTGAAGTCGCGGTCTGCGAAGACGACCAGCGGAACCAGCGGCTCCCGGTGGTTGACCGACTGCCAGTAGACGAACGCGCAGACGAACCCGGCGCCGGCGACGATCATCGCCCAGATCCAAGGCTGCCAATGCGCGGCCTGGCCCTGCTGCAGGGCGAAGACGATCAGGAATATGCCCGCCCCCGACAACCCGACGCCGAGCGGGTCGAACCGGTGCGCCTGCGTGGGCAGCGCCGGAACCAGCCACACCGCCAGCGCCAGTCCGGCGACGCCGATGGGCACGTTGACGAAGAAGATCCACTCCCAGCCCAGCCCGTCGACCAGCACGCCGCCGGCCAGCGGCCCCACCAGGCTGGCCACCCCGGCGGTGGCGCCCCACACGCTGACCGCCACACCGCGCCGGTGCGCCGGGAATATGCGGGTGATCGTGGACAACGTCTGCGGTGTCAGCACCCCGGCGCCGACACCCTGCACGACGCGGGCCGCCACCAGCATGCCGGCGCTGCCCGCCAGCCCACACCACATCGAGGCGACCGTGAACACCACCAGGCCGATCAGGTAGAGATTCTTGGGACCGAACCGGTCACCCAGGCGCCCCGCCACCAGCAACACGACCGCATAGCCCAGCAGGTAGGCGCTGGTCACCCACACCACGGCGTCGTACCCGATGTTCAGGTCGGCCATGATGGTCGGGTTCGCGATCGCGACGATGGTCGAGTCGACCATGATCATGAAGAAACCGATCATCATCGCCCACAGCGCCGACCACGGGCTTCCAGCGAGCCGGGCGCCCGACGGCCACCGCCGGGACCGGCGGGTGGCGACGTCGCGGCCGGGCCCCGTGCGCCGGCCTCCCCGGGGCGACGGGCGTGTCGCCGTGACCATGTACCCCACCTCGTTCAGCTCTCGACGGTTCCCCACACCGGGACCGGCAAACGGACCGGCACGCCACCCACTGCACCCCGCATGCAGAGCCATTATCCCGATTGGGGTGACGGAGCCCGCAGGCACGGATCCCCTGCCGGGCGCGAATGCGCGTTAGCCTGAAATGAACGCCATTCGCAGGAGAGACGATATGCGGGCCCGACGGAACAGGTCTCAACGGTCTGACGGCCGATGCCCGAGCAAGGCCGGCGCGGAGCGGCCCCCGCCCCCTACCAACGGCCGGCCCAGGGCATCCGCGCGGGCGTTGGCGCAGGTCATCGAGCGCAGTTCGCGGATCCAGGGCCCGGCCGCCGAGGCCTACGTGTCTCGCCTGCGGCACAGCCACCCGGGGATCAGCCCCGCCGGGGTCGTCACCAAGCTGCAGCGGCGCTACATGGCGGTGGTCACGTCCAGCGGCATCGCGGTGGGCGCGGCGGCCACCATCCCCGGTATCGGCACGCTGAGCGCGCTGTCGGCGGCCGCCGCGGAAACCGTCGCGTTCCTCGAGGCCACCGCCTTCTTCGTGCTGGCGGTGGCGGTCGCGCACGGCATTCCCGCCGAGCACCGGGAGCGGCGCCGGGCACTGGTGCTGTCGGTGCTGGTCGGCGACAACGGTAAGCAGGCAGTCGCCCAGTTGATCGGTCCGTCGCGCACCAACGGCGGCTGGATCGCCGAGGGCGTGGCCGCGCTGCCGCTGTCATCGATGTCGGGGCTCAACTCGCGGCTGCTCAAGTCGTGGGTGCGCCGCTACACGGTGCGGCGCAGCGCCCTGGTGTTCGGCAAGCTGCTACCGGTGGGCATCGGCATCATCGTCGGGGCCGTCGGCAACTACCTCGCGGGCCGCAAGATCGTGCGCAACGCCCACCAGGCGTTCGGCGCCCCGCCCACGCGCTGGCCACGCGCCCTGCACGTGGTGCCGCCGATCTCCGAGACCGGCTGAGGCCGACCGGTAGCCGGTTCGGCGGACATACCCGGCCCGTCTGGCGAATCGACGGGGAAGGGTTAGCCTTGACGGGGCGGAAACGGTGAGAACCGGCGCCGTGAGGCGCCGCGCCAGCCGGGACGCGCAAAGTCGCAGGTGTTGAGGAATCGAGATCCCAGGGCCTGCACGGCAAAAGGATCGAGGCGAGAAGCGGCCGTGAGCAACATATCGCCATTCGGGCAGAACGAATGGCTGGTCGAGGAGATGTACCGCAAGTTCCGCGAGGACCCCTCGTCG
>NZ_JBYCLG010000016.1:0-9383 GCF_057473785.1 Mycobacterium sp. TH-M103 | reverse complement strand
GGCGAGCTGGTCGGCGTCTATCCCGAGGCCACCATCAGCCGCAGCTTCGAGATCAAGGAGTTCAAGACGGGGGCCGCGCGGATGGCGGTCGAGGCCGGGGTGCCGATCGTCCCCCACATCGTCTGGGGGGCGCAGCGGATCTGGACCAAGGGGCATCCCAAGAAGCTGTGGCGCCCCAAGGTGCCGATCACGGTGCTCGTCGGCGAACCGATCGAGCCGACGCTGGGCGTGGCCGAGCTGAACGGCCTGCTGCACTCGCGCATGCAGCACCTGCTGGAGCGGGCGCAGGAGGAATACGGACCCCACCCGGCCGGCGAGTTCTGGGTGCCGCGCCGGCTGGGTGGCAGCGCCCCGTCTCTGGCCGAGGCGGCCCGGATGGACGCCGAGGAGGTGGCGGCGAGGGCGGCGCGCCGCGCCGGGGACGCGGATGGGCCGGTCTGATGGCGGAGCCGACGTTCCGCATCCTGGAGATCCTGGCCCAGCTGATGGTTCTGGCCACCGGCACCCGCATCACCTACAGCGGCGAGGAGAACATCCCGGATCGGGGCGGGGCCGTGGTGGCCATCAACCACACCAGCTACGTCGACTTCCTGCCCGCCGCGCTGGCCGTGCACCGGCGCCGCCGCCGGCTGAGGTTCATGATCAAAGCCGAGATGCAGGACGTGAAGGTGGTGAACTTCCTGATCAAGCGCACCCGGACCATTCCGGTGGACCGGCACGCGGGGGCGGGAGCCTACGCCGTCGCCGTGCAGCAGCTCCGCGAAGGCGAGCTGGTCGGGGTGTATCCGGAGGCCACCGTCAGCCGTAGCTTCGAGCTCAAGGAGTTCAAGACCGGCGCGGCCCGCATGGCCGGGGAGGCCGGGGTGCCGATCGTGCCGGTCATCGTCTGGGGGGCGCAGCGGATTTGGACCAAGGACCGGCCGCGACAGCTGGGCCGCAACCACGTGCCCGTCGACGTGCGGGTCGGTGCACCGCTGCGGGCGGACGCCGACGTCGCCGAGACCGGTGCGGCGCTGCGCGCGGCGATGACTAGGCTGCTGCATCAGGCCCAGGAGCGCTACCCGCACGAGCCCGGGGCGCACTGGGTGCCGCACCGGCTGGGCGGCGGCGCGCCGACCCCGGCCGAGGCGGCCCGGATCGAGGCCGCCGAGGCGGCCGCCCGGGCCGAGGGTCGTTCGCCCGGTCAGAGGCGATAACAGGGGGAGAAACAGATGGCCGAACCGTTTTTTCGTTTCGCGGAGACGATCGTCCCGCCCGTCGTGGCGATGAACGGGACGAAGATCACCTACCAGGGGCTGGAGCACATCCCGGCGGCGGGCGGGGCGCTGGTCGCCCTCAACCACACCAGCTACCTGGACTGGCTGCCCGCGTCGCTGGCCGCCCACCGGCGCAAGCGGCGCCTGCGCTTCTTGATCAAGGCCGAGATGGCCGACGTGAAGGCTGTCGACTACGTCATCCGGCACGCCCGGCTGATCCCGGTGGACCGCCGCGACGGGCACGACGCCTACGCGGCGGCCGTCCGGTGCCTGCGCGAGGGCGAACTGGTCGGCGTGCACCCCGAGGCCACCATCAGCCGCAGCTACGAGCTGCGGGCATTCAAGACCGGCGCGGCCCGGATGGCGCTGGAGGCCCGGGTGCCGATCGTGCCGCTGATCGTCTGGGGGGCCCACCGGATCTGGCCCAAGGATCATCGCAAGAAGCTGTTCCGCAACAAGGTCCCGATCACCGTGGCGGCCGGCGCGCCGCTGCCGCCGCACGGGGACGTCGAGCAGCTCAACGCGGCGTTGCGGCACGCGATGAACTCGTTGCTGTACCGGGTCCAGGAGGAGTACCCGCACCCGGCGGGCGAATTCTGGGTGCCGCGCCGGCTGGGCGGCGGCGCGCCCACCCAGGACGACTCCCGGGCGATGCGGGCGGCCGAGCTGCGGGCTCGGGCGCAGCGGTACGGGCACGACGGCGTGACGCCACCGGGGCGCGCGCAAGACGGCATCCACTGACGACGGGCAGATCCTCCCGGTGACCCAACAATGACACTGCCGGCGCTCATCGCCTGTGACGTCGACGGCACCCTGTTGGACGACGACGAGACCATCAGGCCCCGCACCCGCGACGCGGTGCGGGCCGCGGTAGCCGGCGGCGCGCAGTTCGTGCTGGCGACCGGCCGCCCGCCGCGCTGGATACGCCCGGTGGTCGACGAGCTGGGTTTCGCGCCGATGGCGGTGTGCGCCAACGGTTCGGTCATCTACGACCCGGGCAGCGACCGGGTGGTCTCGGCGCGCACGCTCGGCGTCGACACCCTCGCCGAGCTGGCCGAGCTCGCCACCCGGGTGCTCCCCGGCGCCGGGCTGGCCGTCGAACGGATCGGGGAACGCGCCCACGACACGGCGACCCCGCAGTTCATCAGCTCGCCGGGGTACGAGCACGCGTGGCTGAATCCGGACAACACCGAGGTGTCGATCGAGGACCTGCTCAGCGCCCCGGCGATCAAGTTGCTGATCCGCCGCGCCGGTGCCCGCAGCGCCGACATGGCCGCCGCCCTGGCCAGGCACGTCGGCATCGAGGGCGACATCACCTACTCCACCGACAACGGCCTGGTCGAGATCATGCCGCTGGGGATCAGCAAGGCCACCGGCGTCGAGGAGCTCGCCAGGGCGTCGGAGATCGTCAGCGGCGAGGTGCTGGCGTTCGGCGACATGCCCAACGACCTGCCCCTGTTGCGGTGGGCCGGTCATGGCGTGGCGATGGGCAACGCCCATCCCGAGGTGCTCGCCGCCGCCGACGAGATCACCGCGCCCAACAGCGACGACGGCGTGGGCCGGGTGCTGGAACGCTGGTGGCTCTGACGGCTACATGGGCGGGTGGGCCGGCAGCGAGAAGTGTTCGGGCGGCACCTCCGGCCCGCTCGGGGCCTGGGACGACGAGGGACTCGACAGCGGCGTGGTGATGCCATCGACGACTTCGGTGACGTCGCCGGTGAGGCGCTCGAAGTTCAGGGTTCCGTGCACGAAGTTCTGCGTGATCCGCAGGGGCTCCTGGATTTCCGCGCTCGTCGGCAGCCCCAGCGGTCCCCGCTCGTAGCTCAGCGAGGCCCAGGCGTCGTAGATCGCGCCCGTGACGGGCTGGGGGCCGGTCACCGGTGACCAGTACATCGCGCCTCTGGCGAACGTGGCGAAGCGGGCGCCGCCCTCGGCGTCGCCCTCCGGCGACGTTGGCGCCCCCAGCACGCTCTTCATCCCGCCGAGCTCCTGCCAGTGCTCAT
This sequence comes from Mycobacterium sp. TH-M103, assembly GCF_057473785.1. Lineage (NCBI taxonomy): Bacteria > Bacillati > Actinomycetota > Actinomycetes > Mycobacteriales > Mycobacteriaceae > Mycobacterium > Mycobacterium sp. TH-M103. The sequence goes on along the minus strand of NZ_JBYCLG010000016.1, from coordinate 6,124 downwards.
AGATGGCGCCGCCCTCCAGCGCCTTGATCAGCTCCTCGGGCGGGTCGTAGAAATGCGATGCGATGTCGCGGATCTCGTCCATCAGCGCGTAGGCGGCGTTGCCCGGGCAGTCGGTGTTGCCGACATCGCGATGGGTGAAAATGGTGGGAAGGTCGGCGACCGCGCCGGCCGGGAACGTGGTGTAGTGACTGCCCGCCGACTCGAGCGCGACCGTGCTCTTGGGGTCTACGCCGTCCATACCGAGGCGCCAGCCGAGCAGCCGGCCGACGGTGCGGAGCTGGATCGGCGTCGGGGGCACGTCGTCGAAGTTGCCGATCATCGCCACACCCCAGGTGTTGCGGTTGAACCCGCCGGTGTGGAATGCCTCGACGGGCTTGGTCAGGCCCCCGGCGCTGCCCTCGAACACCTGGCCGTATTTGTCGACCAGCGCGTTGTAGGCGATGTCGCACCAGCCCAGCGTCTTGGCGTGGTAGGTGTAGATGGCTTTGACGATGCCGGCCGACTCCAGCGGGGAGTAGTCGTTGCTGCCGGCTGTGTGGTGGAGCACCGCGGCCCGAACCCCGTTGTCGTACTGGGGGGTTCCGCAGCGCAGGGATTCGTCGGCGCCCCACTCGGCCCGGCTGATGATCGGCGGCGCCTGGCCCGGCATCAGGACACCCGACGGCGGCGCCCACTGGTTCTCCGCCGGCGCTTGCGGCGGGGAGATCAGGACCGCGGAGATGTTCTGCCCGAAGCTGTGCTCCGTGGACGCCGGTTTGTAGCCCAGGCCGCGGTCCGGGGGCACAATCGGCGCCGCCGGCGCCCGGGTCACCGCCGCGTCGATCGGGCGGGTGACCGCGATCTGCACCGTCGTGGTGGTGCCGACGAAGACGGGATCGGTGCTGCGGGGCCCCTCGCTGGCACCGTCGCCGTCCGCCGGCGGGTGGTCGGGAGCCGAGGTCTGGTAGTCGGCCTGGTACCACGGGCCCCACGATCCGTCGGGCCGCTTGGCGCGCACGCGGGTCGAGCTGCCCGCCAGGTCGCCGGTCAGCGCGACCAGCGAGAACGGGGTGTCCTGCGTGAGTTCGCGAACCGTGACACCGCCGCCGAGCCCGATCAGCGGCTGCTCGGCGAGCCGGGTCTCGCGGGCCGGCGGCGGGGCCGCGGCGTGCTGCGCTCGGACCACGTCGGCCACCGACGCGACGATGACGGCGGTCGCCGCGAAAGCGCTGAGCAACATCGTGGGCGCGCGGCGGGACGACACGGGGCCGATGTTACGTGTGTTCCTATTGTTATTAATGTGACGACACGGTGTGCGGGCGCAGAAAGCCCGGACATTCGACGGCACCGCAGAGCCACACAACTCTGCGGTGCCGTCAGGTGACAGGACTTTCCGGGCTCCTAGACGGGAGGCGCCGCCGCCGGGACGGCCGCGGCCGCCGCGGGCAGGGCACCGGCGGCCGCGCCCGGCAGGGCACCCGCGGCACCCGGCAGGGCACCGGCCACGCCGGGCAGGGCGCCGGCCGCACCCGGCAGGGCACCGGCGGCACCGGGCAGGGCACCGGCCGCGCCCGGCAGGGCACCGCCGCTCTGCTGGACCTGCTGCATGATCGCCGGCATCACCAGGCCCTTGATCAGGTCGATGGCCTGGCTGGCGCCCAGCTGGTTGGCGGCCTGCATCACGTCGTTGACCAGTCCGCCGCCGCCGCTGCTGCCCCCGGCGCCGGCCGGCATGCCGCCCAGCGTGGAGGGGTCACCGAGGATCGGGTAGGTCCCGTCGGCGCCGGGGTCCAGGCCGGCCGGCGTGCTGATCGGCACCTCGCCGGCCCCGCCGACGGGGCTCAGGCCCGGGGTGAGCCCGGCTGCGGGACTGGTGAGCCCGGCCGCGGGACTGGTCAGCCCGGGGGTGGTCAGCCCGCCGCCGGGCAGACCCCCGCCGGGCAGCCCCGGGGTCGTCGGCAACGCCGCGGCGGGCGCGAGTCCGGGCGCCGCGGGCGTCAGGCCCGGGCTGGTCAGGCCCGGGGTCGCCAGGCCGGGGCTGGTCAGGCCGGGCGTCGCCAGGCCCGGGGTCCCCAGGCCGGGCGTGGCCCCGGCGCCCCCGGTCAGCGCGGGCACCGGGGGCATGTTGACCCCGAACTGGGAAAGCCCCTGCGACAGCGCGCCCATCAGCTCGTTGGGCAGGTCGGAAATCATTGCGGCCTGCTTGAATTCGTGGTGCTCGGTCGGCTTGCTGCCCGATGTCGCCTCGTAGACCAGGAAGTATGCGCAAGGACTCGCCACTGCCAGGGCGGCGACCGCGCTCATGGCTGTCGAAAGCTTGCGTCGGCGTCGGTTCGGCACGGAAGTCTCCTCAATCTAGCTATCTGTTGTTCGGCGCGTCCTGCCTTTGGATTCGGTCCGGCATGACCCACACAGAGTCGATGGTACGAGTGAGAATGGTGTGACCAGAGTGGTGATATTGAATCGTGAGCCAATCGCGACCTAGGTCAATCCGAACGGCCCTGGCTCGTCAAATGGGTTGGACCCGCGCGGTCGGATACCCTATGCAACCGATGACCGCTCGTTTCGACCTCCTCGTCGTGGGATCCGGGTTCTTCGGCCTGACCGTCGCCGAGCGCGTGGCTACCCAACTCGGCAAGCGCGTGCTCGTCGTCGAACGGCGCCCGCACATCGGCGGCAACGCCTACTCGGAGGCCGAGCCGCAGACGGGGATCGAGGTGCACAGGTACGGCGCCCACCTGTTCCACACCTCCAACAAGCGGGTCTGGGACTACGTGCGGCAGTTCACCGAGTTCACCGGTTACCAACACCGCGTGTTCGCGATGCACGACGGGCAGGCCTACCAGTTCCCGATGGGACTGGGCCTGGTGTCGCAGTTCTTCGGCAGATATTTCAGCCCCGACGAGGCGCGCCGGCTGATCGCCGAGCAGGCCGCCGAGATCGAGACCACCGACGCGCAGAACCTCGAGGAGAAGGCCATCTCGCTGATCGGCCGGCCGCTCTACGAGGCCTTCGTCAAGGGCTACACCGCCAAGCAGTGGCAGACCGATCCCAAGGAACTGCCGGCGGCCAACATCACCCGCCTGCCGGTGCGCTACACCTTCGACAACCGCTACTTCAACGACACCTACGAGGGCCTGCCGGTCGACGGCTACACCGCCTGGCTGCAGAACATGGCCGCCGACGAGCGCATCGAGGTCCGCCTCGACACCGACTGGTTCGACGTGCGCGACCGGCTGCGCGCCGAGAGCCCCGGCGCGCCGGTGGTCTACACCGGCCCGCTGGACCGCTACTTCGACTACGCCGAAGGCCGACTCGGCTGGCGCACCCTGGATTTCGAGCTCGAGGTGCTGCCCACCGGCGACTTCCAGGGCACGCCGGTGATGAACTACAACGACATCGAGGTGCCCTACACTCGCATCCACGAGTTTCGTCACTTCCACCCCGAGCGCGACTACCCCACCGACAAAACGGTGATCATGCGGGAGTTCTCCCGGTTCGCCGGGGACGACGACGAGCCCTACTATCCGATCAACACCGAGGCCGACCGCGCCGTGCTGGCCGCCTACCGGGCGCGGGCGAAGGCCGAGACCGCGGCGTCGCAGGTGCTGTTCGGCGGCCGGCTGGGCACCTACCAGTATCTGGACATGCACATGGCCATCGCCAGCGCGCTGAACATGTACGACAACGTCCTCGCGCCGCACCTGCGCGACGGCGCCCCGCTGAACGGAGAGACGGGCGAATGACCGCCGTGAGCCTGCTGGCCCGAATCATCCTGCCGCGCTCCGGCGAGCCCCTCGACGTGCGCAAGCTCTACCTTGAGGAGTCGGCCACCAACGCCCGCCGCGCGCACGCCACCACCCGCACCTCGCTGCAGATCGGCGCGGAGTCCGAGGTGTCGTTCGCCACCTACTTCAACGCGTTCCCGGCCAGCTACTGGCGGCGCTGGACGATCTGCAAGTCGGTCGTGCTGCGGGTCGAGGTGACCGGCGCGGGCCGCGTCGACGTCTACCGCACCAAGGCCACCGGCGCCCGGATCTTCGTCGAGGGCCGCCAGTTCGCCGGCAGCGACCACGAGCCGTGTGTCATCGAGATCGGCGTGGCGCTCAAGCCGTTCGAGGACGGCGGCTGGATCTGGTTCGACATCACCACCGACACCGCGGTCACCCTGCACTCCGGCGGTTGGTATGCGGCCGAGCCCGCCCCCGGCACCGCCAACATCGCGGTCGGGATCCCGACGTTCAACCGGCCCGCCGACTGCGCCAACGCCCTGGCCGACCTCACCGCCGACCCGCTGGTCGACGAGGTGATCGGCGCGGTGATCGTGCCCGACCAGGGCGTGCACAAGGTGCGCGACCACCCCGACTTCCCGGCGGCGGCCGCCCGGCTGGGCAATCGGCTGACCATCTGTGACCAGCCCAACCTCGGCGGCTCCGGCGGCTACAGCCGGGTGATGTATGAGGCGCTGAAAAACACCGACTGCCAACAGATCCTGTTCATGGACGACGACATCCGCCTCGAGCCGGACTCGATCCTGCGGGTGCTGGCGATGCACCGCTTCGCCAAGAGCCCGATGCTGATCGGCGGCCAGATGCTCAACCTGCAGGAGCCCTCGCACCTGCACATCATGGGCGAGGTCGTCAACCGGTCGAACTTCATGTGGACCGCGGCGCCGCACGCCGAATACGACCACGACTTCGCCGAGTACCCGCTGAACGACAACAACGCCAAGAGCAAGCTGTTGCACCGCCGCATCGACGTCGACTACAACGGCTGGTGGACGTGCATGATCCCGCGGCAGGTCGCCGAGGAACTGGGCCAGCCGCTGCCGCTGTTCATCAAGTGGGACGACGCCGACTACGGCCTGCGGGCCGCCGAACACGGCTATCCGACCGTCACGCTGCCCGGGGCGGCGATCTGGCACATGGCCTGGAGCGACAAGGACGACGCGATCGACTGGCAGGCCTACTTCCACCTGCGCAACCGGTTGGTGGTCGCGGCGATGCACTGGGACGGTGACGTCACCGGCCTGGTCCGCAGCCATCTCAAGGCGACGCTGAAACACCTTGCTTGCCTTGAGTATTCGACGGTGGCGATCCAGAACAAAGCGATCGACGACTTCCTGGCCGGCCCCGAGCACATCTTCTCGATCCTGGAGTCGGCGCTGCCGGAGGTGCACCGCATCCGCAAGCAGTACCCCGACGCGGTCGTCCTGCCGGCGGCCAGCGAACTGCCGCCGCCGCTGCACCAGAGCAGGGCGATGAAACCGCCGGTGAACCCGCTGTCCATCGGCTACCGACTGGTGCGCGGCATCGCCCACAACTTCACCAAGGCCGACCCGGAAGCCCACCGGCGACCCGAGTTCAACGTGCCGACCCAGGACGCGCGCTGGTTCCGGCTGTGCACCGTCGACGGCGTCACCGTGACGACGGCAGACGGTTGCGGCGTGGTCTACCGGCAGCGCGACCGGCGCAAGATGTTCGCGCTCCTGTCGGCCTCGCTGCGCCGGCAGCGGCAGCTGACGAAACGGTTCGACGAGATGCGCCGCGTGTACCGCGACGCCCTGCCGGTGCTGTCCAGCAAGCAGAAGTGGGAGACCGCGCTGCTGCCCGCCCCCGGCAACCCCGGGCATGACTGACACCCGGCCGCGCGGCGAGGCGGCAGTCATCGTGGCCGCGCAGGCGGCGCTGGCCGGTCGGCCCGGGGTGCTGCCCGCGGCGCGCGCGCTGTCCCACTTCGGCGAGCACAGCATCGGCTGGCTGGCGGTGGCGTCGGCCGGGGCGGTCCTGTCCCCCGCAAGCCGGCGGTACCCCCAGCCGGGGCGCCGCCGGGAGTGGCTTCTCGCCGGCGCGGGGACGTTCGCGGCGCACGCCGCCGCGGTGCTGGTCAAACGGCTGGTGCGGCGGCAACGGCCGCATCACCCGGCCGTTGCGGTCAACGTCGGCACCCCCAGCCGGCTGAGCTTCCCGTCGGCGCACGCCACCTCCACGACGGCGGCGGCGATCCTGCTGGGCCGGGCCGGCGGGCTGCCTCCCGGGCTGTGCCCCGCGGTCCTGGTGCCGCCGATGGCGCTGTCGCGGATACTGCTCGGCGTGCACTATCCCAGCGACGTGGTTTTCGGCGTGGCGCTCGGCGCCGCGGTCGC